>NZ_JAVRCE010000012.1:0-108437 GCF_034530915.1 Nostoc sp. DedQUE09 | reverse complement strand
AATATAGGTCAATTCATTTGTCGCGACATCTTCAAACAGCAGTTGTGGATTTTCATCGATAGAGTCTAATGAATTAACTTCCAGATCGACAGCAGATATATCTGGGCTTCCATTAGTAAATTCTGGAACAAAATCTAAAGATTCTGGTTGTTGTGGCCTGAGAATTTCTTCTCCAGCATGCTGCGCGAACAAAGGCGTTTCAGGTGTGGAGGTATTGTTGATTATAGGAGAAATAGTTAAGTTACTTGATGTTAATTCATCAAATAAATTATCTCCAGAGTCTGATGATAATATCAAATCTAGCTGTTCTTGATGCTGGAAATTGATATCAAAATCTTCTTCTATATCAAAATTGGCTATAGGAGAAGGTATGGACTGCTGATTATCAGCAAAAATGTCATCAGCCACCGCAGTAAACAGACTTTCATCTAACGCCCTTTCCACATTCTGCTCAATTAAGGAATCGAATTCGTCCTTTTCTTCTGTGGTTTCCTGATTCCAGAAGTTGCTCAGATCATTTTCTGATTCAGAAAACTCAGGTTTTGTTACTGGAGGTGTATCAAATAAATCACTGATTTCTGGTTCACTTGTCGATATTTGTGGCTGTTCTTCCATTTCAGCAAACAGGTTGTCTAAAGACAAGTCTGTTGGCTGGGGTAATTCTATGTAGTCACTAGGGGTAATTTCTTCTACCCAATTTGCATTTTTAGTTTCTAAGAATAAGTTATCAAAATTGTTTTGTTGGTTGGTAGATAGTTCTACACTGGCGAACGGCTCAGTTTCTGGTTGAGTAACTTCGCCTATTGGCAATAGTTCATCATCTAACTCCAGTGTCAAAAAATCTTCGACTACACTATTTTGGACAATCTCGGCAGTAGTCTGGTTTGTATCACTACGAATATCAATAAATTCTTGTAAATTTTCGGAAGAAGATGAGTCTAAATCTATATCAAATTCGTTAATATCGCTCAACTCTAAAGGCGTAGCAGATGTTTGTTGATTTTGCGGTTCTGAATTATCTTTTTCTAGGAAATGGTCGCCAAATAACAGGGATAAATCTTCTGTTGTAGCTGTGGTTGTTGAGTGCAGCGCGTTGCTTATCTCTTCATTAAAGGAGAGTAAGTCAGATAAATCGTTATGAGTGTCTTCAGCCTCAGTGCTGCTCAAATCAATTCCAAAGTCATCGGTAGTAACAATATCTAAGGTTTCTTCTTGATGCCAGCTTTCATCTAGTTCGGGAGTCTCACCGTCAAATAAATCGGCAAGGGTATTTAACTCAGCTATTCCTACCTCTGGGCCATTGGGATCGAGATTGTTACTGATTGGGTGTACTTCGTCATGTGTGGTGAAAGTAAGACTAGTGTTTCTATTTTCGTTTAGTGGTATTTCTTGTAACTGAAGGGAGGGGCGTTCGTCCGAGACGTTGGCGAAGCTAGACGCTCGTGGACTCGCTAACGCGGCGCTATCGCTATTATCTTTGTCTAGACTCAGTTCTTCAGTTGTCTGGGCTAACGCCTTGGTGTCAACAGATAGAATTGACTCTGATTCTGGCAAAATCGGAGATTGTTCATCAAATAAATCAGCGGTAATTTCTAATAACTCAATTTCTGCAAAGCTTAAAAGTGCTTCTAGTTGCTGACTAATTGCAATTTCGGCTTCTCTACCTTGCAGAACTAATTCTTGAGCTTGTTTGATTTCGGTAATGACAATTTTAGCTAAAGTCAGATAAGTATTTTCCGGATTGCCGATCGCACTCGCTGCTGCTTGACACAAACCACACCAGTTGGGCAAATTCCAAGTTTCACCAAGTTTGACTAACTGGTGACAGCATTGCTGGAGGTTTTGCCGAGTTGAAGGTGTTGTAGTTTGCTTAAATAATTGCAACATTTCCCGTAGTGTTTGCAGCACTTGGGCTTGAAACTCGCTCCAGTTATTATTTTCTTTAACGGTGGGCGATAGCGCAGCGTTAGCGAGTCCGCGAGAGTCTAGGGCCTCTTGGGGTGCTACCGAGTCTGGAGATTCCTGATGGGTGTATTCTGCCAGATCGGGAATATCTCGCTGCATGAAAATTTCTGTAAGTGTGGAGACATTCTCTATAGAGGTTGTAAGTTCTGTTGCGTCAGAACTGCTGGCTACTCCACTCTTTGCTTGTTCTACAAGTAGTTCCAGATGCTGATACAGCCATTGAAAAACTGGCTCAGTTTCTGACATCAAAGTATTAGCTGCATCTTCAGAAAGACCATAAGGCCCACTCAAATGCTCTAAAAGCGATTTTAGGGTATCAGAGACACCAAGAAATAAAGACTCTAACTTTTGGTCAATCTGAACCGGATTATCTTTGAGAATTTTGAAACAATCTTCCAGACGGTGGGAGGTATGCTGGATGCTAGTCAATCCAAGCATCGCTGCTCCTCCTTTGATGGAGTGAGCCGCCCGGAAGACTTCACTGATCATTTCCGGGTCGTTTAGAGTGCCCTCTAAATTCAGCAAGCCCTGCTCAATGGTATTCAGGTGATCCCTGGCTTCTTCGATAAAGTAACCCAAAATCCGCTGTTGTTGTTCCGGCAGCATAGTTTTTTAGTCAAGAGTCATTAGTCATTAGTTATTAGTCATTAGTCATTGGTCACTTGTACTGAGCGTTGCCGTTGGCGCAGCCTCTCGTAGAGAAGTATTGATCATTAGCAAATAACAAAGAACAAAAGACAAATGACAATTTATCTGGTTTCCATAGTTTCCACTCGGAAACGTTCAACGGAGGCGATCAAGTCACGGGATACACCTACTAAGTGTTGTAGGGCACCTGAAACTCGCTGTGCTTCTTGGGAAGTTTCTTGCGCGGTCAATTCTACTGATTGCATTACATGAGCAACGGCACGGGAGGTTTCCGTTTGTTCCACAGTGTCGCTAGTAATAGATCGCACAAGAATATCAATGCGATTCGCCACTTGAATAATGTTTTCGAGCGATCGCTTGGCATCTTCTGCCAATTTTGTACCCTTAATTACTTGTTGTGTGCCTTCTTCCATCGCGGTCATTACAGAGCCTGTTTCACTTTGGATTTGCATCACAATTTGTTCAATTTCCTTCAGGGATTTAGCAGATTTATCTGCTAACTGGCGCACTTCATCTGCAACGATCGCAAACCCGCGTCCCGCTTCTCCGGCTCTTGCCGCCTCAATACTAGCATTGAGTGCTAACAAGTTTGTTCTCGAAGCAATTTGAGAAATCAACGCCACAATTTTAGAAATTTCTTGGGAAGATTCCGCCAACCGCTTCACTTTGCGAGTGGTTTCGGCAACGGTTTCTCGAATTTCTAAAATCCCTGCTACGGTATTTTCTACTGCTTCGCCACCTTTGAGAGCGATCGTACTAGCATCACGAGCAACGGTTTCGGCTTCCCGCGCCGCCTCTGCTACCCGCTGAATCGAGTCGGTCATCACCTGTACAGAATTCAGCGTTACTGCCAACTCTTCTGCTTGCCGCAAAGCATCACTAGATAAAGCTCTCGCAAAGGTTTCAGAGTTGGTTGCACCTTTTGTCACATCCTTCGCCGCCACTTTTACCTGTTGAACGATATCCCGCAGGTTTTGAATTGTTAAGTTAAAGGCGTCAGCTACGGCTCCCAGTACGTCGGCTGTCACTTCCGCTTGGACTGTTAAATCGCCTCTAGCAGCTCCTTCCACATCATCCAAGAGCCGAATCACCTGACGTTGCAGGTTTTCTTTGGCTTCTTCTTGTTCATCGGCTTTGCGTTGGGCTTCACTTGTGGTTGTGAAAATTACCCGCGCCATTTCATTAAAGCCAGTGGCTAAATGCCCCAATTCATCTTCGGAAAACACTGTGGCTTGAGCATTCAGATTTCCTTGACGTACAGCCTCAAACTGAGCTTGGAGGTCATCAGTTGTGCGCCGAATTTGTTTAAGCGCTAGATTCCCCATAAAGCCTGCGGTAGCAAAACCTGCAATCCCAGCGGCTAGTGACATTGCCCAACCTGTGTTTCGTACTGATTCTCGTTGTTGGGGTGGCGAAAATGTGGTGGCGACAAAACTAACTGTGGCTACAACCAGCGCCGAGACTATGCCCACACTTCCAGCAATTAGCCATTGTTTCCGTTCGATGGAGGCATTTTCTAATGGTGCTAACCATCCCTGCTCGATGCTGACGTTGGGTTCTAGTTTGGAGATATCTGTTTGGCTAAAGACTGGAACGGCTTCATGGGAACCAGTCATAGAGAAAAGTTCCTCTTCGCGATCAACTGAATTACTTGCAAAAGCCTCTGCTACTTGAGGGCGTCCAGTGTCACTAGTTTCTGATGGAGCAGAATGCATTGTGACATTACCGAAGTTAGAATCTCCTTCGATCAGGTCAAACCCTGGAATATTGCCTAAATCGTCAAATTCCTCAAAGTCATCTAAAAACTCGATATTGCTCTTAGAATTTTCTCCATTCAGTATATTGCTTGAGTCTTCATAAGAGTTTAAACCCTCTGAGCCAAAGGCAGACTCAAATGCTTCCATATCAAAATTTTCATCATCGAAACTATTTTTACCGATGACTTCACCTGATTTAAACTGTTGTTCCTGCCGAGACAAATTACTATTAAAAGCTGATTCTTTATCGGCTGATTTTGTCTGAAAAGGTGATTCTGACTCTACTTCTTTTGGTGCTAACCAACCATGAGATTCAGTTTCAGAAAATTTATTTTGACTGCCGTTTTGCAAGTTATTTTTTGTTGGCAAATCATTTCTAGGTTCTTCTGAAACAATCAATAAAGTTTCGTCTCCAAAACTAGATTTTTTATATTCTAAATTTCCCATAGTCTGCTCTGGAGACTTTGGCTCACTCAACAAATCAGGGAAATTATTCTCGTTATTACCAGTTTGTGATTTAGAAGATGAAGAGTTATTATTGTCAATAGTTGAATTTCCGTCAGGAGAATTTATTCCATTATCTGAGAATTGACTATTTGCTAATGATTCTTCGGAAATATCTTCTGAGATACTTTCCTGCCAAAAAGCAGGCAACTCTAATTCTGTATTCTCCTCCCAGTTTTTATTTGACTCTTGTTCCTGTGATTCTTCATTTATGGCAAAAGGGTCATCACCAAAAGCTATAGAAGAATCTGATATTTTTTCTGTTCCAATACTATCTTCTGTGGGCAGATCGAATGGACTTTTTGAAGATGTATCTTCAACGCCATTCATATTTTCTTGCTGCTCTCCAAAAAAGTTTAAATCAAGGTTGTCGCTGTCAAACTCCTGATTAGGGCTTAAATCTGCTAATTCTGATTCGCTATATGCCAGTGGATCGGATATCTCTGAAGAGTTTATTTCCTCTTGACTTCCTGATGGATCGATCTGCCCACTAAATGACTCTAAATATTGATTGATATTGTCAATTCCATTCTTGGCAAAACCAATAATTTCTAGATCGTTAGTCAAGCCTAAGACCTGTTGATATTCTTCTTTTGCTACATCATAGTGCTGTAAAACATAGTAGATGTGACCCCTCAACAAATGAGTATTGGGGTCATCTGGTAAATTTTGCACCACTTGGTCAACTAAAGTGGCTGCAACCTCATAATTTCTTTGAACATAGGCGGTCATCGCCTGTTGATATGTTGGCTCGTAATTATCAATACTTGCTGCCATTTCCTCCTCCAATTTCATCCTGCCCACCTAGCACTTCGTACAATTGCCATTTGATCGAGCAGTCGTAGACACTGATTATTTTTAGCACCTAATGACCACTCTCCACGTAAAAAGGGAGCCATTGTATCTGGAACACTAGTTGGTGGCATCAGATTCTGGACATCCAACCAGTCCATACCACCGATTTCCTCTACTGCTAAACCCACTATTGTGTCTTGCTCTTCAATGGCAATCACCGAAATTTCAGCTCTATCCGTGTTTAATGCGCCTGCTTCCCCCAGAAATTGACCCAAATCGGCCACCCAAATAACTCGACCTCGTAAATTTAGAGTACCCAAAAGTAAAGGAGAAGCATTAGGAATCGGGGTGATTCTATCAGGACTTAGTTCAATTACCTCTCGGATGCCAGTTGCTTGTAGTGCAAACTCCTGATGCGAGGGAATGTAAAACCTCAAATGTAACTCACCTTCAGGACTTTCTACTTGTAATTCTGGTCGAAAGTGGTCTTGACCGCCGCCACTTAAAAAGTCCGGTTTGCTGACCATGTTGTTTTTATCCTTATCCTCGCAGCAGTTGTTTGACTGTTCCTACCAACTCGGTTGGTTGAAACGGTTTGGCTATGTAAGCATCTGCACCCTGCTTCATGCCCCAATAGCGATCGAATTCTTCGCCTTTGGAAGAACACATAACCACTGGGACATTTTGGGTTTTTGGATCGGATTTTAACCGCCGACAAACTTCGTAGCCGTTCATTCGGGGCATGACAATATCTAATACCACTAAATCTGGAGGTGCTATTTGAATTGCCTCTAAAGCTTCTAACCCATCACTAGCATGGGTAACTGTTAGGCCAGTTGCTTTTAGGAGGTCTGTAATCATCTCCCTTTGCGCTATACTGTCTTCCACAATCAGAACTGTACTCATAAGTGTCTATTTACCTCCTGATTTAGACGTTCCTAATTGGAACATTCCCTGATTCCTCCGCAAGTATTAACTGTATAAATTAATTTTAGGTTCTCACTATTTTCCTGGATATTGACGTTTCACTCAGTTAACTGACTCTGTGATAACATCTTTTAACTCATCTTTTAGTAGATCAACAAATCTTCGATCTGTTTATATGCCCCATAGACGACGGAGACGAAGAAGATGAGGGAGAAATAATCAATGACCTATGCCCAATTTTCATTGGTTGTTGATATATTTCTCTACGAGCATGAGTAACTCTGTCTCTGTAAACGGTTTTGTTAAATAATCTGTTGCCCCGACCATCCTAGCTTTGACTCTATCCATAAACCCATCTTTCCCAGTCAGCATGATAATCGGCGTGAGCCGAAATGCTGTTGAATGTCGCAGCATCGCGCAAACCTCGTATCCTTCCAATTCCGACATGGCAATGTCGCATAAAATTAAATCCGGTTTGAGTTGAAAAACCAGACTCAGTGCCTCTAAAGGATTGGTAAGAGCGATCGCTTCATAACCTTGTGGTTGTAAGATGGAATTTATAGTCTCACCGATGGCGATCGCATCGTCAATACATACTATCCGCCCCATCGGTTTTTCTTTCAATTCCCAGCTATGCGTGTGTGTATCTGGGTGATTAGTTTCTGAATATACTAGTTGTAGCCAACTTTGTTGCACATAAGGGTATATTGCCTTAGCGACTGTCAAAATATCTCGGTTGAGATGGCGAGCTAGTTGTCGCAAGGATGTTTTACCATCAGCCCAATGTTGTAGCTTATTTACGGTTGCTTCTGGTAAGGAAGATTGTAGCTGAACTTTGTCAGATAGCACTGGCAATTGCTCTGGAGACTGAATGTGTGGATAGAGTTGCTTCCATTGTTGCAGCTGCTTGGTAATTTTTGTCACCAATGGAGCAATCTCATAAGTGTTTAATTGTGGGGCAAGTGCCCCACTCTGATGGAAAATGAAGTTACCTTGGCGTAAACTCAGCAAATCAAAGAGAGTTTCATGCACCAAACCGTAAATGATACTACCAGCTATCTTTGGGTTGATGATATTCCGCTCCAAGAGTGCCCAAAGATAGGCATACTCTGGGGCGTCGGTTGGTGGTAGGGTAGCAATTTGTTTGTCGGTGAGTCGCATCTCAACTCGATAATGACGTAAATAATCGCTAATTCTGGATAAACTACTCTCGCCTTCTTGGCAATAGATAATTTGGCCGTTAAGGAAAAAAACGAACCAAGACTGTTGTTTAGAGCGATAAATGTTTGCTCCATCTCCACCCAGTTTGTTGTTATGGTGAGAGCTATAAGCTTCCACCCATAGTTGCCCAGTTCGCTGTCCTAATTCAATCAATTGCAGGATACTGCAAATATCAATTTCATTTAAATTTCCCTGCATTTAGCTAAAAAGTACTCCTTAAGTATTGCTGAATTCTGAATCGTGAATTATGACTTATTCTTTAAGTATTGATTATGGAGTATTGAAAAGATTTTTACTCTATTCTGATCGTCATAGGAAATACATTAAGCTATAAACCTTTATCTTTCGTAATACACTTTGACAAAGCTAGTGTTAACACGGAAGTCATCATCACTGTCATCAGTACAAAATATAAAGGCGCGACCAAATCGCTTCTATAAGTATCAAGACGTAACATTTTGCGTCTATAGTTTTGTCTGTCTTGTTCTTCTAAACCCTGGTTCAGTGAGACAAGTTAACAGAATTATTTAAGGTATATCTCAAAACACGAACTTTAAGTGCATCAATAAAGGACTAACGGTGTGCTGTATTTAGCAGAAGTACAAAAACAGAAAGGTGGTTTACTCAGTGGCGGTGGCAAAACCGAACTGAAACTGCTAGCTTGTCAGCGAACTGACCAGAATTGGAGTACTGTGTCGGAAGAAGTGATTGCCGCTGAGGACGCAAGCAAATTAAATGATGGTGCTTTGGTATTGGCTGAACTCAATCCCAATCGTCAAGTGCAGCGGATTCAAGAAGCAGGGCGTCCACTTGTCAACATTTTGCAAAATTTTTCCCGCCAGTTGGAGAAATTTAAGCTCAAGGAAGATGAGATCGATCAGTGGAAACAGTCACTAACATTTCAGGCGCAAGAGTTGAATCGCCGTGAAATGGACATGGAGGTACGAGCAGAACAGTTGCAGCAATTGGAGGATGAGGTACAACATCTAGAGGAGCAAAAACAGGAAGTTGACACCTCCCGCCAGGAAATTGAACGATTACAAGGAGAAATTGAGCGTAACCGCCAAGAGTTGGAAGGCGCTTGGGAGCATTTACGGGGTGAGCAGCGTCGCCTGGAAGAACGCCAAGCGGATTTTCAACAAGGGACGGTTTTGGATGAGGAGCAAAGTCGAGTAATGAGTGAGTTACTCGATCGCTTGTCTAGTCGTGTTAATCGTACGGAAAAAGTTAGAGAACACCTGCATCTAGCCTTTGAATTGGTCGAAAAGCAGCAAGCGACTCTTAGCCCGCACTGGCAAAAACTGGAGGAGCATAAAAGTGCGATCGCACAACAGCAAGAAGAAGTTGAGCGTTTATCACAAACTTTTAGCGATCGCCAAAATGCATTACAAGAAGCGCAAAATTCTCTAGTTCAGCAAACAGCCCAATTGCAGATAAATACAGCAGACCTTAGCAGCAAGCAAGAGTATGCTCGGCTTGTCAAAGAGCAGTTACGAAACGCCGAAGAGTTATATCAACAGATGCACTCTTTAGCTGCAACATCTGGCGACTTAGTTCTCGGCAAGCAAGCTGATTTGGAGGCTTTGGATAAAATGCCTTTAGAAGAACTACAAAAGATAGTGCAAGACTTGCAGCATAAGTTAGAAATTGACGCTAGCTTTGTTCACGATCAAGAACAAGAACTGAAATATAAACAAGAAGCTATAGAAGAACTCCAAACTAAATTAAATCAAGCATCTGACCATGACCACATCAATTTGGAATTAGAACTAACTGATGAAAAAGACCTTTATCAGATGCTAAACTCCAGTTTGGTGGGACAACGCCGCAATATGCTACAGCACCAGAAATTTCTCAAGCAACATCAAGCTGTATTACTACGACGGCAAGGGCATACTGTTACTGAAGAAGAAGAAAGTAACAACAAAATTAATTTAGAACCGATTCTGTTACAAATTGAAAGCCAGCGACAACAATATTCACAGGAAATCCAAAAGCTGGAACGTGAAATTGAGCAGATTCGTTCTGGTGTTGAACTAAATCAGGGAATGATTGACAATCAAACTCACGATCTAGATGAAAAGCGCCAAGAATTGAAAGCGATCGAGGAAAATTTACTATCCCTACGAAGAACAACCGCTGAATTATCTGGTCGAGTGAATCTTTATCAAGAAGCATTACAACCAATTCAGGATTCTCTAGATGGATTACGGCAAAAGCTGCAAGGAATTGGAGAATCTTTGGATCAATTCCAGGAAACTGGTGATTATCAAGTCCAAGCGATCGCTCAGATGCGTCATACTCTCCAGAGTTTAATGCCTCAGCCGGAATTACTAGCGTCTTAATAAGTTTTGGGGCTTTAGCTAGGCTAAAGCCCAAGTACGAACTAGGAGTTTAGTTATTACTCTATAAATAAACTAGATTCTACATGAAAAAACTCTCCCAGTTTACGAGCTTGTTCTGTATTTATCTTCTCTTGTCCATTTAAAATATTATCAACCAAAGTTTTTGTCCCTAAAACTGATACTAAATCATCTCTACTTATCTCAGATTGTTCTAAAATAAATAACAACATAGACGTAGGATTATTTTGCTGGCTTGACTGATAATATTCTTGTTCAAACTTTTCAATTAAAGTAATTAATAACTGATAAAGCTCGTCTTCTTCTGGGGTGCGTTCCCGGTGCATTAAATCTTCCACTATCCCTAAAGCTTGCTCGTTTTCAGTTTCACTTTTTATAAGTTTGGGAAGATAAGCTGTTAATAACTCCTTGTATTTATCTGGATTAAAAGTAAGGGTCATTTTTCCAGTTCTC
The DNA here is from genome assembly GCF_034530915.1 of Nostoc sp. DedQUE09. NCBI lineage: Bacteria > Bacillati > Cyanobacteriota > Cyanophyceae > Nostocales > Nostocaceae > Nostoc > Nostoc sp. DedQUE09. The sequence goes on along the minus strand of NZ_JAVRCE010000012.1, from coordinate 97,804 downwards.
CTTATCATATTCTGTATGGTTGAGGATATATTTAATATAAATTAACTGCCCTTCGTAATCTATACTAACAATCAAGCGATATTTATTTCCTTTAATATTGAATACTGTAAAATTACCAACAGCTTCAGCTTTAATAAAAATTTGCTGTACTTCAAGTAAATTTGACCATTTTGCTTTAGTAGCAACCTTATACCAATTGCTTAATGCTTCCTGACAATCTGCATGGTTTTCTGCATATTCTCTTAAGATTCTAAAACTAATAATGTGCATCGTCCCTGGTAACAAAAAGCCTTTAAATAACTATTTCAAACAGATCCAATCGCCTTCTACTTGAGCGATCGCACCACCAGGAAATGGATCAGTTTGGGATCGGTTGGGCGCTATGATTAAAGCGGTTAATTTTTCGATGTGTTCAAAACTGGGCGCATCAGTCAGTATTTGCTGCAATACCTGACGCATCACGCGACGTTGCAACGCCAGTGGTGCTTTCTGCAATACCCGACGATTTAACCGTAAAGGAAGAAGAGGAGTAAGAGAATCTTTTTCATGTCTCGCCCATACCCCATGCCCAATGCCCAATGCCGCATCCCGCAACTCCTGGGCAGCTTTTTCCAAATATTCCACTTCGGCTTGGAGAAGTTCTGCTGTTTGGGCTAAGGCTGATTCTACTTGAGGGTTGAAATTATCTCGCAAATATGGTAATAATTCTTGGCGAATCCGATTACGAGCATATTGCAAATCTTGATTGGTGGAATCTTCCCAAATTGGTAATTTAAATTCTTGACAAAATTGCTCTGTTTGTATTCGAGTAATTTCTAAAAGTGGACGCACTAACACAATGCCCGTAGTTAGAGGGCGTTGCCAAGTTAGGGCTTGCAAACCATCAGCACCAGTACCGCGAATTAAATTGTAGAGGAGAGTTTCGGCGCGATCGCTGGCGGTGTGTCCTGTCACTATATATTGATAATTATTTACCTGAGCGATCGCACTTAAAACTTGATAGCGCCAATCGCGTGCAGCAGCTTCACTATTTATCGGTTTGTTCGCTGTTTCTAAATAAAAGGATATACCCCAAGTTTTAGCTAAATTTTCGACGTGGTTAGCATTAGCTTCGGAGTCAGAACGCCAGCGATGATCGCAGTGAGCAATACCTAAATACCATCCCCATTTGGATTGTAAATCTAAAAGTAATTTTATTAAACACAGAGAATCTTGTCCGCCGGAGACAGCAACTAATAGCCGCTGGTTGCGCTCAAATAAGTGGCGCGATCGGATGGTGCGATGAATTTTTGCATGTAGGGGAGTCCATACCATTTTATTTTTTTCAGCGCACACAGACACAGATAATTTTCTATTATATCTGTGTATATCAACTTGAGTATTAGTTTTTACCTTCCTTTAGTTGCTGCCGAAGGTCATCAAGGGGAGAGTTTTCGTGTTTGATGTCTAATCGATTATCTTCGATTTCAGTTTCATCAGAGCAGAATTCTAGGCGCACTCTAATTTTACCTGTCCGCCATTGTTGACTGGGTATTAAAACACAACATTCAAATCCTTCTCCAAATACTCTTGATCCTGACGATGTAAAGTGTTCTGCCCAAATTTTTTTGATTTCCTTGAATAACTGAAACACTATTTGAGTGCGGGATAAATTTTCAAATGCTTCTTGATAAAAATGCACAACATCATCAGAATTTAGAGGTTCCCATTCATCATTCATAATCAATTTCCTGTAACTAAATTTATAGTTCCCAAGAGATTGAAATTAATTGTTTGGATTTGACTGACAGCCGCAACTTATTTAACTATCACTGCTAGTTAGGGGAAACTAATGAAGAGTCCTGAGTACAATTAGCGGTAGCGGAGCGTTGAGCCATTGCTGAGTAGCGATCATCAGCCTGAAAATGGGGTGATAGAGATAATTTACTTAAAATTAATAGTGCTAATTATAACTTAGTATCTATCTCTTATCCAAGGGTAGAGGACATTATACATCATAAATTTCTGTTGTAATTAGTGCCGGGTAGAGCTAGCGTAAAGTGGACAATTTGACAATCTTTAATACTCAAACTACTTGGCGTATAGTCATAATCTGTCCGCACGTAAGAAGAACGCAAGACACTTAATATATGGTTCAGAATCTCGAAAGAACACGCCAGAGTGCAAGGTTTCCAGAAACTGCACCGGCTGCTAATCCCGTATTTTTTAGAACCTATAGCCGCCGTACAAAGGCCGGACTAAGGGAAACATGGGATGAGGTATGCGATCGCACTATACTCGGCTTAGTCGAGTTGGGAAAGTTAACTCAAGAAGAAGCTGCCACACTGGATAAGATGCAGCGCAGCTTGAAAGCTATGCCTAGTGGGCGCTGGCTATGGGTTGGTGGTACAGACTGGATAACCAAGCCAAAGAACTTTTCCGGGGCTTATAATTGCACTTCTACCAATCTCGAAGACTGGAGCGCCTTCGGCTTAATGATGGATTTGGCAATGATGGGCTGTGGTACTGGGGCCGTCCTAGAACCACAATTTATTAACCAGTTGCCCCACATCCGTAATCGACTAAATGTCACTGTAAAAGGTGAAATTGGCAGCACTCCTGTCCAACTGCGACGTGAATATACTGAAACTCATATAGAAGGAAATAACGTCACTATTCACGTTGGAGATAGCCGTGAAGGTTGGGTTGAATCATATCAAGCCTTATTAGAACTCTCTACTGATGAGCAATTTTCAGCAGAAGTGGAAGTATTAGTTGATATTAGCGATGTCCGAAAAGCAGGAGAAACTCTCAACGGCTTTGGAGGAGTTGCAAATCCGGTGAAATTGCCTGGACTTTATCAGCGTTGTGCTTCTATCCTGAATAAAACTGTAGGGCGGCAATTAAATTCAGTTGAATGCTGTCTGTTAATCGATCAAGCTGCTGTAACAATTGTTGCCGGTAACATTAGGCGATCGGCTGGTATGAGGCAAGGTTCTAGCGAAGATAGTTTGTTTGCCGATGCCAAAGATAACTTATGGCAGCAAGATGAAAATGGCAACTGGCGAATCGATCCAGAGCGTGATGCACTCAGGATGGCAAATCATACCAGAGTTTTTCACCGTAAGCCGACCTTAGAAGAATGTGTTGGTGCTGTCCGCAAACAATATTACAGTGGCGAGGGAGCGATTCAATGGGCTGGTGAAGCCGTAGCGCGATCAAACATAGATTTGCTACCAACACAAGCTTTGAAAGTTGAGTTTTTACAAGCTTATGAACAAGGAACAGCAAAACAGTGGTTAAAAGAACGTTATTCAAATCTTCATGCCAATGAGTTAGAACATCGTTTAGCTCGCTATGGGCTAAATCCGTGTGGTAAGTGATTTTGCCTCACGTTAAAAACCTCGCAAAAACGGGGAAAGCTGAGATGCTAATCCCGTGGTAATCAAAGGAATTAAAAAGTCTTTGACACCGTACAGCGTAGAGAGTGAAACTAGATTACATCCGAAATTAGTGTCTAGAATATAATCTTTCCAAGAGTGCGGGGGCATTTGTGAAAAACACTTTTATTATCTAAAGTCACATCTGCAAAATGTACGCGGAACTACTGCAAATAATCAAGCAGTAGAACTAGAGGATAAAAAGCTTCTAGGGTAACAAATCTGGAAATCATCGGTTCTAATTTCCACTGTAATTTGTCAGAGGTTCACCTTAATCAAATTGACCCACATAACTACAAAGAACAGGAGGAAGCTTTCACTGCTGGGGCGCTATCTGTAGCAGCACTTTTAAATCACAAATTCTTGGAACCACGCTATCAATACAGCCGTGAATTAGACCCGATTGTGGGAGTTTCTTTTACAGGTCTATTTGATTTCTTTGTCCATGCTTTTGGTGTTAATTGGCTGCACTGGTGGGAGGAAGGAAGACCCGCAACTCCACGAGGATTAGCTTTCAAGCGTGAGGAAGAGAAATACCTAAGTTCTTGGAGAGATATTGTACATCGGGCGGTTTGGGATTACTGCGATCGCCACAATCTCAAGCGCCCAAATCGCTGCACTACAGTGCAACCCAGTGGTACTAAGGCTTTATTAACTAATGCTAGTTCAGGGTGGCATCCTCCCAAAGCTCAAAGATTTATTCGCCGGATCACCTTCGGTAAAAATGACCCAGTAGCTTTAGCTTGTATTGACTATGGTTACAACGTCATTCCTTCTCAATCAGACAAAGATGAACAAGGTAATTTGCTTAATGATCCCTTCGATCCACGGGTGAGTGAATGGCTAGTAGAAATCCCTGTTTCTGTAACTTGGGCTGATTTACCAGGAGCTGATGAAATTGATGTTTCTAAGTTTTCAGTCTTAGCCCAATTTGATTTTGTCCTCCAGGTTCAACGTTGGTACGTGACTCACAACACATCAGCAACTTTGGAATTGCGCTCTGATGAAATCGAGCCTTTGGGACAGCGCATTTACGAAACCATTCAGAATGATGAAGGATATATTTCAGCGGCTCTTTTAGCTCGTTTTGATGATTTGCAATCATTCCCACGTTTGCCATTTGAACCAATAAATAAATCAACCTACGATCGCTTAACTCAAGAAGTGAAAGCACGGCGTAAAACAGATGATTTCTGTGCAGTACTAAGCCGCTACGATTTAGGCGAAATGACAGAAGCTGGCCCTAGTGGTTGTGATTCTGATAAGTGTATGTTTCCCGATCAGCAACCAAGCTTGTAAGGGGAGATGAGCAGGGAGTTGGAAAATGAGGGAGATGAGGGAGACAAGGGGGACAAGGGAGAATTTACTCTCCCCTCTCTTCCTTGCCTCTTCTCCATGCTCAATGCCCCATCGCCAATGCCGTAACACGTTACGATCAATTAAGAAGTAATAATTTTTTACGGCAGTGCCAGGAGTCTCTTATGTTCATTGATGAATTGTCACCTATATTCAGAGAATTTACCCAGCATCCAGTCTCATTTGTGGGTGGGTTCTTCTCTGGTGTGCTTCGGCTCAATCTTGCAGACGATCCCGTTAAAAGCTGGCTGGATAAACAAATCCGCTCAAATAGTTACACTAGCAACACAACGGAGGCGCATAACGGCAAAGCCACCGGTCCTCAGCAGATTTCGATTGACTAAAAACTCCATCCATACATAGTTAAATTTACTACAAAAGAAGGAGTCAGTGCTGCCGACGCAGCACTGACTCCTTCTTTCTACAATAGACCTGCCTTGAAAATAAGGCAGAAGGCAGGAGGAAAAGACATTTTCATTGTTCCTTGTGAGCGTAGCTCATGGAGTCTCTTGCAAAAATATATTTTTGCACTCTTAAGGGACTTGCAAAAAATAAATTATCCCAAATTATTTATAGATTTATAGGGGCGCAAGTCCTTGCGCCCCTATGACGGAATATTTTTTAACTGGAAGTCTCTAGGGAAAAGCAATTTAAACTAGATTTTTGCTCATTAATTGTTGTCTCCAGGCTAAACAAAGTTTGTAGCAACAGACTTTTTAAAGTTTGTTGTCCACGATTCTCAAAGACTCCACAAGCACGAATTACATTAGCGAATCATTGTAATCCTGCAAGAAGCAAGCTAAGTAGAAAATGTGAGGATCAATTACAAACTACCATTAACTGCGTTGCCAAATTTTAATTGTCTTATCCAAACTTCCACTGACTAACATTTCACCGGAAGCTGTGAAGGCTAATGCTGTGACTATATTACTATGACCTGTAAATGTACCCAGTAATTCCCCAGTTTGTAAATGCCACAACTTGATAGTTTTATCAGCACTACCGCTGGCGATAATTTGTCCATCGGGACTTAAAGCGATCGCATAAACTCTACCTCTATGCCCTTTAAGGGTATGAAGTAATTCTCCAGTCTCCAATTGCCAAACTTTAATCGTTTGATCCCAGCTACCACTCACAAGCAGTTTAGCATCTGCACTGATTGCTAAGGAACAAACGATGTGAGAATGACCCATAAGGGTGTGTAATGGTTGTGCATCTTTTAAACTTTTGATTCCCGTTTGGGGTGAAGTGCGCCAAACTTTGATTTTGCGGTAACTACCTGTAACGAGAGTTTCGCCATCTCGACTTAAAACTAGGGAATGAGCAGCTGTATCATCTAAAGAAAGTGCGATCGCTACTTGACGTTGCATCAAATCCCAAAAGAGAATTTTTCTGTCATCTCCGCCTGTCGCTAACATTCTGCCATCTGGGGTGAAAGCAGCACACCGCACTACTCCATTGTGTTTGTGCAAAATATCTATCAAGTCTAAAGCGCCTACGTGCCAAAGCTTAATTGTCGAATCTGCACCGCAACTCACTAAAGTCTGTCCATCTGAACTAAAAGCTAGGGAATTCACTTCATCCACCAGCCCAGATATTACCCAAGGATACTCTGATAATGTCTCAATTAATTCACCCTTGCTTAAATCCCAGAGTTTCGTTTCTCCACGACTACCACTTGCCAATATGGGTAAGGCTTTGCCATTGTTACACGCAAAACTGAAAGCGAGGCAATTAATCCCTCTGGTGTGTCCTTGCAAAGTCTGCCAGCATTCCCAGTCACCGACTATATTCTTAAGGTAATGATCTGATGGTAGAGTTTGTATTGTATCTGCGATCGCCATCTCATTAATTACTGGCGACGTGTCTTTTTTACCAATAAGTGATTCTAAATACCAATTTAACCCCCCTGCATACAACAAGTTACTCGGAGTGACATAGAGTTTTGGTTCAGTCAATTCAAGTTGATTTGTAGGTAAAAAGCCTGTTATTATACTTTGTTTCTCGTAACCTAAATTACCTGTAGATGGATAAAACAAACACAGAAAAATTAATACTTGGTGATTTTTTAAATCTTCTTGAGTAACTGACCACCTAATTTTGTCTTTCTTAATACCATTAAAACTTTCTCCATCAGCAACGTAAACTTGAACACTTAGCTGAGGATGATCTTTGAGTGTATAAGGAAATTTACTTTCGCCACACAAATTTCCCTCATCATCTAAAATCATGTTTTGCAAAGTATCTTGTGACACCTTTTTTACCAATTTGCCCAAGCGTTCAGTTATTACTCTGTCAACAATATGCTCCCGGAAAAGATAATCTTGGGCTTGTTGTTGGAAGTATTTGGGAAAAGGTATCGTCCAGTCAGGCGGCTCAGGATATTCCGGCGGGGTTGGCGGCGGATTTTTAGCGAGAACTTCTGCTTGTTGACGAGAAAGTTCTTGGAGTCTAGCCAATGGCTCGCCCCAAAAGGCTATAACTTCAGTGTGACAACCTTTAACTTGACTTTCCAGTAAAGATAAGTCATAAGTTTTAGGTTTTTTCACACGTTGAAGGAAGTCAATTTGTTGAGCTTTGAGTAAGCTAATCCAATCCATCTCCATTCCTGCGGCAAACTATTGCATACCTACGGTAAGCTATACAAATGCAATTACTCAAGTTTAGAATCTTAGTTAATTAAAAATTCAGTAATATTAACAGTCTAATAAAACACAGCCATTGACAAATGTTTCCGTGAAAGAGATAGATGGATAGCACTTAGACATTTCATGAACTGATGCAGTTGAAGTATATAGAATTAGATGATATCAGTCAATTCTAACGGAGATAGAGAATGAGATACTGTTTCCCTAGAAACACTTCTAGCTGTAAAGGAAAGTTGAATTTGAGACGGATTTTAAAGACTACAGTAAGCTGAAGTCAGCAAATAGCTACATAAAAATAACCTAGTAACGATAATTCTCGGAAATATCATCTGAAATCGAAATAAATTCTGAAGATTGGCTAATTTTAACCTTTGCGTTTCGGTTGTCTGGGTGTAGTACTTAGATCAGAAGAGTCGCCAAAAGTATCCCTTGCTTCGATCTGTTTAATTTTCATTTGCAAGTTCAAGTCATCACTGCTAACAATTGTTTCCAAATTCGCTAATCTCCGCTCTAGCAGTTCTATTTGCTGCTGTTGCAAATAGTTAGTTTTGGATTTTTGCTCATCAGAACGCCAAACAGCAACTGTACCAACAGCCGCGCCACCAATAGCAACTAAAGGAAGAATAGCACCGCTTCTAGTAACGGCTGACAGTGGGACGCAAACTCCCAGAATGGCTACTGTAATTACCCAAATTCTTGTGGTGGCAGATAATCTGACATCTTGGTATTGTTCTAGATTTGATTGAGATTTTTTAGCCATAAATTTATCCAAAGAAAAGTTATTTGCTACATTCGCACAAATGTTGACTAAATTACTTCCTACAATCGGGTTAAGTATAATTGCTATCCTAGTATTATCTTTGTAATTATGGTTACTCAGTTATTTATGATCGCTAGATTAGGATTACTGGGAGTAGTTGCAATACGGTTCGGTTCAAGGGGAAAGGGAAAGGGGAAAAACTTTTAACCCTTAACCTTTAACCTTTTCCCCAAAGGTAATTCTGAGTTCAAAATGCTTATCCGAACCGTATTGGGAGTAGTTGTACCTGGGCAATAGAATAATTTTCGGAAAATGATATTAGGAAAAACCAGATGACAGTTGATAATTTTTTCCAAGCTGCTAAAATTGAGGGTTTCCAGTCTCCTTACGATACCATTCACCTGAAAATTTTCTATCCAGCACAGATGCCGAGTCAGGTAGAAATAAATAGAGAAATTTTGCCAGTAGATTTAGAAAAAGCACCTTTTCCAGTAGTGATTTTCTTCAACGGCTTTAACTGTGATGCTCAACAATATCAATGGTTGGCGGTTAAACTCGCTGAACGTGGACTAGTGGTGATTCTGTTTAACTGGATTGCAGAAGTTATGCCAGGAATAATTAGTCTGACTCCAGGGATTGATGTTGAAAAGAGGAAACCAACAATTTATCGTACTGTTCCGACTGCTTCGGCTTTGCCTGCACTGCTAGCGAAAGTGGAACAGTTACAGTCTGAGGGTATTTTAGCTGGAATGCTCGATCTGCAACGAATAATTTTAGGTGGACACTCCGCAGGTGGTAGAGTAGCAATCGAAAATGCCGATCCTGATTTTTTTCCTCAAATTGCAGCATCTTTTGGCTATGGTTTACACACTATGGCAACGTTATCGCTAGGGTATGAGGCAGGTACTATTTTACCCTTACCAGACTCCCTACCACTTCTACTGATGGGAGGAACCTGCGATGGAATAATTGCCAACAGCTGCGATCGCTATGGTATAAGTCCTGGAAATGCTACCACCTCAGTCATCCGTACATTCCAAGAAGCAATTACTGGCGGACGAAATGATAGCTATCTACTACTTTTGGAAGGGGCAAATCACTTTTCGATAGTTAATCAGCCAGACTCCACCTTAAAGACACCCTTGTTGGACTTTCCCGCCACCCAACCCCAACAAAGCTTCCGTTTGCTTATGGGTGAAATCATTAATTTGTTTATTGACACTCATGTTCGTCATCAACCAGAAGCATCTCAGTCGCTTGAGCAATTATTAAATACTGCCAATCCTCTGATAAAATCCTTTGAGCGTAAATAGTTAAATTTATTATGACAATTGGATCTTATATTTTTCTCGCTGGAGCAAGTCGCGGTGTTGGTCGAGAAATTGCTCAATATCTGACATCTCAACAGCTAAAGGTTAAAGCACTCCTGAGAACAGCAACAGTTGCTAGTGAGCTAGAAGCAATGGGTATTGAAGTAGTTCAGGGAGATGCCTTGAATATTGGCGATGTCGAACGCGCAATCGTGACAGATGAACCTATTCACACCGTTATTAGTACAATTGGCGGTTTACCTTCAGATGTAGAAAGGCCGGATTACCCTGGTAATAGAAATCTAATCGATGCAGCAGTTAAAGCTGGAGTGCAAAAGTTTATTCTTGTATCTTCCATAGGTGCTGGCAGTAGTGTTGTTGCTGCGTCACCCCAAGTTTTAGAGGTACTGGGAAAAGTTTTAGCTGAGAAAGACAAAGCCGAACAACACTTAATTGCCAGTGGACTCACCTATACAATCATCCGTCCTGGTGGACTCAAGTCAGAACCAGCAACGGGTAATGGTGTTTTGACTGAAGATCCGCACATTATTGGTAGCATCAATCGTGCAGATGTGGCGCAGTTAGTTGTTCGCTCTTTAAATAGCCAACGTGCCAATAATAAAGTCTTGTCAGCCGTAGACCGAAATATGCTATTCGGGCAAGGAGAATTTGCCGAATTTTCTTTGGAGTAATTTAAGCACGCCAGCGCAGTATTTGACCCTTGACAGGATTGACAAATTCTCGTCTTTCAGCAACAGAACGAGCATACTCCCGCTTTAACTGGTAATACCACTGTGCCTGCATATCTGAGTCTTTAATCAGCCGCAGCACAGGATTATATTTCAAACCAATTTGCTGTTTTTCCACAACCGTTCGGTCTTGGCCAATGAAAGTCCGCGCTAGTACGTGTAACAGTGGCTTGAAAAATCCCACCCAAGGAAGTGTCCAGTAAAGAGCAAAAGTTACTTCAGTTTCTGTGTCTGAAATTGGTGTAACTGCCGTCAAATTAACGACTCGATTATTACCAATGGTGGTTTCTTCAATTCTGACTCCAGGCAAACGAAAGGAAATCTCCGTTTCTGGGACACCACCGCCAATCAGCCAGTATAATCGACCCCCATTTGCTGGTAATCGGTGTCGTCGCATCGTAAAGCCGTAGGGCGAAGCATCAAATTGCTTTACTTCCTCGTGCAATTGCTCATTTCGCCACCACCAAGCACGATGAACGTAGGGTGAATGAGCCGGGTCCATCAGACCTACTACTGCATGATCTATAAAACAAGGAAATTTTACTACTTCTACAAACTGGTGCGATCGCCCATCAAACCCTGGAATTACCGGAATTTCCATCTCAGATGCAGGTTGAGGGTTATCGGGATCGGGCATATATATCCAGATATTCCCTTGGGCTTCGCGAATACTATATGACTGCACGTCGAAGCGACTCAAATCCATTTGCTGCTCCTCCACAAGAGAAGGTATCGCAGTACAGCGCCCAGCAGAGTTAAAGCGCCAACCGTGATAACAGCATTCAACTTCCTGCCCATTGAATCTCCCACAACTCAAGGGCACACCACGATGGGGACAAATGTCTGTCATTGCAGACACTTTGCCATCCTGACTGCGAACTAACAGCACAGGTTCTCCCAAGAAAATGCGGCTGATCATCATACCTGGCTTGATTCGATCGCTAGGCAGAGCATAGTACCAAGTATTACGTAATACAAAATTATCGTTATTTTTCATAACTAATGGCCTCTGCCTTTGACACAACAAAAGTCCTGGTTTGTGGAAAGGAAGGTGATGCTGGAAAACATTCTTTCAGGTTTTTAATTACTGTAGGTAAGTTCAACTGATGTACTTATTAGTCGTGTTCGTAATTCTCTCAGATTTAGGTTGTTCTAAAAGCATTGCGGGTGTGAAATTGGATTATTCGCCAGAAATCTGTACAAATACCGTTCTTTTACGCGGCCCATCCAACTCAAAAAACAATACAGATTGCCAGGTTCCCAAAGCTAATTTACCATCCACAATGGGAATTATCTCACTCGTGGTCAGCATCATTGCCATTAAATGAGAGTGAGCATTAATCGGCTCATCTTCTGGGACATCTCTTAAATGCAAGTCATTATGTAAATAGCTGTCTGATTCCGGTGCTATTTTTTGCAAGAATACTTTTATATCTTCTAATAATCTGATTTCATTTTCATTGATAGACAACGCTGTTGTTGTGTGTTGAGAAAATACTAAAACTTGTCCATTTTTAATTGATGTTGAGGCAATAAAATCTTGAATTTGTGGGGTGATATTATGAATATTAATTTTTGGCTCAGTTTCAATTTCAATTAACTTATTAATAATTGGCATCTGTTGAATTTTATATTTGGGATTGCGGACGAGTACCGCAAGGAAGAAGTCAAAAGTTAACACTGAGCGGAGTCGAAGTGTCAAAAGTCAAAATAATTATATTCTAAGCTCTTGCGTCATTTGAAATCGTATGTTTATTTCCGCTGTTCTGTATTAGGTAGACTAACACAGCTTAACGTCTTCTTGAAGGAGGCAGGAATTGAATGACTTCTAACTTGTAACTATAGTTTCCAAACCCTGTACCAATCTTTCTATACCTTCTTTTGCTGTCTCTTTTTGCAGCGCCCCATAGGCAACACGTAGGTAGCATCCGTCATCCATACCAAAGGTTGTACCTGGAATAACTGCTACTTTATGTTCCTGGATCAGTCTTTTGACTAACTCAAAAGCATCCATTTGGGTATGAACTTTGAGGAAAAAGTAGAAAGCGCCATCTGCGGGAATAATGCTACATAAGCCTTGTAGACGGTTGAGGGAGTCTAATACTAGTTGGCGTACTTGAGCGATGCCTACGGCGGGGTGCGCCAACGCTCCTATATGACTCTTCAAATAATCCTCTTTTGCCTGCAATGCCCCTAAAGCTGCATATTGAGAAATGACTGGCGGACAAATCAAAATTGTATCCTGGACTTTTTTAACGGCGACAAGTAAGTGTTTGGGAATCACCATATAGCCAATGCGCCAACTGGCAAAACCGTATGCTTTAGAAAAACTATAGAGAGAAATGGTGTACTCACTGCTATTATCAAATGACCCAGGTGAAACGTGTTTTACCCCGTTATAGGTAAAGAATTGATATGCTTCATCGCTGATGTGGTAAATACTGTGAGTAGCACAAATTTGATTTACTTGGCGTAATGCGGCTTCAGGATAGACAACTCCAGTGGGATTATTGGGTGAAATTGTCACCACAGCGCGTGTTTTGGGAGTAATTGCTTGAGCGATCGCTTCTGGACGCAGTTGGTAATTTTCATCTGTGGCCACTAATACCGGACGACAACCAGCCATTGCGATCGCCATTTCGTGGTTGAAATAGTAGGGTGTGTTCAGAATAATTTCGTCGCCTGGATTAGTGATAGCAAGAATGGCATTCATAAATCCCATATTGCTCCCTGCTGTCACAACGATACAGTTTTCCTCATTGATTTCAATCCCGTTGAAGGCTTGCAATTGTTCCGCAAGTGCTGTCAGTAAAGGGGGAATTCCCTCTACTGATTTGTATAAATTATTAGCGGGTTCGGCTAAGAATTTAGCTAAAAATTCTATTGCTTCATGTGGTGGGTTGTAAGAAACAACACCTTGTCCTAGAGAAATGGTTCCAGGAGAGTTTTTAATCAGTTCCCCAACCACAGGAATAATTGGCGATTGTACCGCCTGCATACGAGAGGTAAGGGATTCCATATTTTCTTGCCTATATACCTGCTTTTAGTATCTCTTAATAGGGAATAAGCAACTAGTACAGCACAGTGGAAATAAAGCACCCCTTCGGGTTCGGCATTTCCTCATGGGGGCAACCCCCTTTGAGCGACTGTCTCACCATTGCAAATTAATGAAATGTTTACTTGCTACTATCTCAATTCCCGAAGTCAAAATCAAAGTTATACCAATACTCCAAGCTGTGGAAAGTTTAGCGTTGCATCGCGATCGTCAAAGAACTGATTTTAAGGGACTTCCAGTTAAAAAACATTCCATAGTATGGGCGCAAGACCTTGCGCCCATACAAATATACAAATAATTTGGGATAATTGATTTTTTGCAAGCAACTAATATCAAGTTAATAGATGTAATAAAAATCTATTTTCTACATTTAATTTTAGGCTTGGATGAATATAAAATTCGATATCTGTGTTGTTTATTGCTGTACATATCGCTTTTTGTTTTAACCTATCTATACTTTGAATTTTTTTTCAAAGTATAGATAGGTTGGTGTCAATAGATTAGAATAAAATTTAAACCATACTTTACGGACACTTTATATAAAATTTAAGCTTAGTTGATATTAGTAGATATTCGTTCTTTGGCGTGTAAGGTAGAATGCAGCTAGACAACTAAAGCTTGGTTACTACTAATTAGTAAAAAATAATGTTGATTTCACAACGTGGTATTATCACATATGCTTACGGAGCGTCTTATTATCTTGAAATGGCAAAGTCATTAGCACGTTCTCTACGTCTTCATTCACCAAATGTTCCGCGTGCTATTGTTACTGATAATAAAAACGATAAAGATTTACTAGAACTTTATGATTACGTTATAAATCTTAGAGAGGAATACGGTTCTAACGTCAAACAAAAGCTTCATGTTTATGATTATTCTCCATTTGAATATACACTTTGTATTGATAGTGATTGCATAGCAGTAAGAGATATTAACTTTATTTTTGATGATTTTAAAGGCAGAAGTTTTAGTGTGGTAGGTAATGAATATCTTCAAGCAGGTGATAAAGATAAATTCATGGATGTAGATAACACACTCAAACAATTTAATTTGACAAAATTACCTAGATTTAATGGAGGTCTCTATTATTTTGAAAAAAACGATACTACTAAGGCATTTTTTGAAACAGCACTAGAATTTTCAAGAGACTGGAAAAAGCTAGGTATTAGTGAATTTCGTGGTGATGGCCCTAATGATGAACGTATTTTTGGTCTAGCTATGATGTTACACAATCAAAGTATGTTTGAAGATAATGGTCAGACGATGCGAACACCTATCGGTCTTCGTGGTTCTTTTGATATAGATGCGATTACAGGTAAATCTACTTTTCAAAAATACAATCAGGTGGTATCTCCTGCTCTTGTACACTTTGCCTGTGTTTGGGGAGAACATCCCGTATATCGTCGTGAAGTATCAAAGTTAAAAAACATAGACAATGGTTCAGGCAACGAGGCCAAGTCTAATATATTTACCACAATTAAATATAAGTTTGGCTATCAGATTGCTTTATTAAGATATATAGCTAAACGTGTACCTAAAAATCCTAAATATATTCAAGCTAGAGTGAAAAAACTTTTGATAGAAATGCCTGAATTGATTAAAGCTAAATATAGAATTGAGCCAGGTCGGAGCAAATAAAGTTTGCTAAAACTCTGCATTTATTTGTGCTTAACTTGAATTAATCAAAGGCTGCTTTGGTTACTTTCTGTAAAGCTTTAATAGTGTATAATGTGCTGTCTGAGGTTCAGGCAGCACTAACAACGTGTAATAGCGATCGCACTTCACATCCTTCGCTCCTGACAGGTACTGGAAATTATATTTTTGTGAAAACTACAAGGATTGTATCTGTGGGTTTATTCTAGAAACTACAGGGTACAACGCAAATTTGTATGTACCACAAAAATCTGTATTGCCGTACTTTTATGAAAAATCAACTAGGATTAATTCTAAAACTGCTTTTACTCTCGGCTTTCTTATCAGTATTGATTAAGTATGCAGGGCCAAGTCTACCAATTCCGGCGACAGCAACCAACGCGCTGATTATAGTATTGTTGCCGATTGCGATGGTAGCGATCGCTCTACTGTGGCGATTTCAAGCACAAAAACAAAATTAACTCAAACTATCTACGCACAAGTTCCTAAAATCAGCTAACCTAGCTGAATTACAAGAAAATTGCATCTTGCCAACCGTTGGGAGTTAGCCTGTGAACCTGGGTCAATGGATCGGCTTAATCGCCATACTTCTTTGTTTATACATCCTGTGGCAAATTCGGGAAGTGCTTTTGCTGATGTTTGCCGCAGTTGTGTTAGCCACCACCTTAAATCGCCTAGCTAAACGCTTTCAAAGATTGGGGATGAGGCGTGGATTCGCCGTCCTCTTAGCAGTAGCTATCTTTTTCGCAGGTATCGTGGGTTTTTTCTGGCTTATTGTACCGCCATTTGCCCAGCAGTTTCAAGAATTAACCTATCAAGTTCCTAAAGGCTTTGGACGCTTTAATAGTTGGCTTGATGCTTTGAGAACTCGTATTCCTGACCAGTTAGTTCCTTATATCCCAGATATCAATAGTCTCATCCAACAAGTACAGCCCTTCGCCAATCGGCTACTGGGAAACTCCTTTGCCTTTGTATCTGGCTCTTTGGAAGTTGTCCTCAAGATTTTGCTAGTATTGGTTTTAACAGGAATGATCTTAGCGGACCCCGTGGCTTACCGCAAAGTATTTGTGCGGCTTTTCCCCTCATTTTATCGGCGGCGGGTAGATGGGATTTTAGATAAATGTGAAGTCTCTTTGGAGGGATGGATTACAGGCGCTTTCATTGCCATCTTTGTAGTGGGGGTGATGAGTTTGATTGGGTTATCAATTTTGCATGTCAAGGCAGCACTTGCTTTATCGGTTTTAGCGGGATTTTTTAACTTGATTCCCAATTTGGGGCCAACAATGAGTGTAATCCCAGCAATGGCGATCGCTTTCTTAGATGAACCTTGGAAAGCGATCGCTGTCTTGATTCTCTACTTTATTATTCAACAGATTGAGAGTAATTTCATTACGCCTGTTGTCATGGCGCATCAAGTCTCATTGCTACCCGCTATCACCTTAATAGCCCAGCTATTTTTCGTAACTTTCTTTGGCTTTTTAGGATTATTCCTAGCGCTACCTTTAACTGTTGTCGCTAAGATTTGGTTACAAGAGGTGTTAATTAAAGATGTTTTAGATGAATGGGGAAATCATCATAAAAAAGAGACTGAGTTTGTAATAGTGTCTGAATCTCCTGAAACAGATGATAATTGGACGGCAGAAAATCCAGATAGAAATGATAATCCCTCGATTGATGATGATATCTTGAAAAAATAAGATTAGTCACTTGGAGTTATATGAAATTTTGCAAATTTTGAAGCGATTGGGATAATGAGTGCTGGAGTGAAAAAACAATAAGATTCCCAACTTTTTTTATAAGTTGGAAATCTCATACTTTTGAGTCTTTCTCCCCATTCACCATTCAGCAGGAAGCGCAAGCACTGAGAAGATGCGAACAATTGCAGAAATTAACGAGAAAATTAAGCGCCAACGTGCGGTGGTGTTGACAACTGAAGAATTAAAAGCACGAGTTGTAGAAATCGGTGTTATTAAAGCTGCTAAAGAAGTTGATGTAATTACCACTGGTACTTTTGAGCCGATGGAATCAAGTGGTGCAATTATTAATCTGGGACATACCGATCCCCCAATAAAAATTCGCCGTTGTTGGTTAGATGGCGTGCCAGCATACTCTGGTTTTGGGGCAGTAGATTTATATTTGGGTGCGAGTTGCCCTGTGGAGACGACAGATGGGGAAGAAGTGCGAGAACGTGGTGGTGGTCATATAATCGAAGATTTGATTGCTGGTAAATCTATACACGTGAAAGCGCAAGGACAAGTAACAGATTGTTACCCCAGAGCAAATTTTGAAACTACAATTACCAGTGACACAATTAATCAGTTTTATTTATTCAATCCGCGCAATCTTTATCAAAATTTTATTGTTGGTGTAAATGGTGGCGATCGCCCCCTCTTCACCTATCTCGGTCCTTTACAACCGCGTCTGGGGAATGCTGTTTATTCTAATCCTGGTGCGATTTCCCCCTTACTCAACGACCCCGATTTGCAACTCGTTGGTATAGGTACTCGAATTTTTTTAGGCGGCGGTATTGGCTATGTCGCTTGGGAAGGCACTCAGCACTTCCCCTTGCAAAAGCGTTTAGCTAATCGTACACCAATTGGGCCTTCTGCCACCTTAGCTTTAATTGGTGATGCCAAGCAAATGGATGCTCATTGGGTGCGGGGGTGTTACTTCAAAAGTTATGGCCCATCATTAATGTTAGGGGTTGGTGTACCACTACCTGTATTAAATGAACAAGTAATTGAACACTGCGCCGTCCAAGATCAAGAATTAGTAGCCCCAATAGTGGATTTTTCCATTCCCCGGCGCGTCCGTCCCACCTTTGGTTTGGTAAGTTACGCCCAACTCAAATCTGGGTGGATCACCATAGAGGGCAAAGCAGTACGCTCAGCCCCCTTAGCGAGTTTGTTTTTTTCTAGGCAAGTCGCCCTAGAGTTGAAAAAGTGGATCGAAGCAGGTACGTTTACCCTTACAGAACCAGTTTCCCCAATTCCGATGGAGCGATCTTTTCTACCCCAAGACCGTCGGACGGATTTTTGATTGGAGCAGGGGAGCAGGACTTCGGCTCATTTCGGCTACGCTCAATGACCAACGCTCAGTGACTGAGGAGAAGTAGGAGTAAGCCTTTCCCCTCTGCACCTCTGCCTATTGTGCCCCATGCCCCATACCCCATGCCCAATGCCCCATACCTACTCTTGAGTCGGTTTCGGTCGCTTGATGGGTTTAGGAGCGGGTGTTCTTGGTATAGGTTTTGACACCACTGAAGGGTCGCCGCCTGTACTTGTTTTCTTGATGGGACGAGGAGTTTCGCCAGTGCGTCTGGGAGGGAATGGTTTTCTACCACCAGCACCACCACCGCTGCCAGCACGAGGCCCACCTTTAAATGGTGGTTTGCGTTTTTTGGGTAAATCAGCGATCGCTTCAGCTTTTTCTACTACTAAAACGTCTGCTTCCCTCTTGGCTTGGAAGTCCCAGAATTTTCCCACTGCTTTAGTAGTTAGCACACCCCTCAATTTCAACTTAAAATACTTGGGTTTATCAGTTGATTTGCGTGGAGCCTGCCTAATTTTGACTACCAAACTTTTAGCATCAAAAGATTGGTATACTACTTCACCACGAACAGAAAAACCACCATCTGCAACTTCTGATGAAGGTCTGGGGGCAGTTGTATTTAGTTCAGAGTTCTCGGATAAGCCATCATCGAGTGTCTGTAATTGCAACTCAAAATCCGATTCGTCCTCATCTGTTGAGTTTTTAGCCAGATTTTCTGGCTCCCAAACTCCGACGATTTGGATATGCAAGGTATCATTTTCTTGTCTGGTACGTGGATATACTACCCACAAGTGTTCTTTTTCTAAGTCTAGATGATTCTTGACTAAGCTCATAATCCGGCCTAGGAGGACGGCATTGAGTTCTACACCATCTGGAGTCAGCAGAGTACCTTGAGTAAATTGTTCGCTACTAGCATGATAGCGACCCCGGACTAACCCGATCGCTCGATACTGCATCGGTTCGCTGGGAGGCGGAATCGGTTGCTGGCGATTAATCAAGTTCCCATTTGAGTCAGTTTCGCTGGGGTTGACAGGCAAATTGTCAACTTGTTTAGAGGGCTGGGCTGCTATATGAACATTAGCGGCTGCCTCTACATTAGTTGGGCCCTGGTTAGAGGCAGAAGAATTGGAAGATTCAGGCAACGGCATCAGGTCGGAATTCATAAAAACTCCTTGCGGCGGAGACACATCCCATTGTGGGATTTTACAAAGGCAGCTGGAAAGAGCATTTGTGCGACTGATGAAAGTATATTGGCTTTTCACAAAATCACACTAGGGTACTCTATACAATCCTAAAGGCGCTAAATTTAATGTATAAACACTAAATGTCTAATTTAGCGGCTTTACACTAGTTTCGGAAGCATATCATAGCTACAATTCTGACGGCTCCTCCTAAAGTCATCACTTACTTTAGCAGTGTGGATAGTTAATTGTTATAAAATTCACAGGCAATTGGCGGTATTCCGCAAAGTTTTGGAAATTTTTAACTTTACGATTTGTGTAAATGATAATGTCATTAAAATTTAGGAGAAAGACAAAATTGTGTCTCAACCGCGTAATCGTTGGATAGTTCAAGTCGTCTTAGCGGTGGCAATTCTTGCTTTTGTGGGTGTTTCGGTGATTCCCATAATTGGAGCATTTAATAATACGCCACCCTCAAACCAAAATACCGCTAGCACTAGAGGCAGTTTGACCTCCGCTGACCAAAAATCAAAACTGGAAGACGAAGTACGGGGTTATGAACAGGTTTTGCAAAGAGAACCAGAAAATCAGACTGCGCTTAAGGGTTTATTACAGGCACGGCTGCAATTACTGAGTCAAAAAGATAAAAGTGAGGTTAAACCAGCTGATATCCAAGTTGTCATTGAACCCCTAGAAAAGCTAGCCAAGTTGAATCCCGAACAGTCAGAATATTCAGTGTTACTAGCTCAAGCCAAACAGCAAATTGGCGATCGCGAAGGAGCTGCTCAAGCTTATCGCTCGATTTTGTCCACGAAACCAGGTGATTTGAAAGCTTTGCAAGGAATGGTGGCTTTATTGATCAGTCAGCAACGACCCGAAGCAGCCATTGGTTTGTTGCAAGAAACCCTCGCTAATGCAGCCCAAGCAAATACAATTCAGCCTGGTAGTGTAGATATAGTAGCCGTGCAGGTGCTGTTAGGTTCTGTTCATGCTTCCCAGAAACGTTATGCTCAAGCTAGCTCTGTTTATGACCAGGCAATTAAGAAAGATCCCAAGGATTTTCGCCCCGTCGTGGCAAAAGCGATGCTCCTGAAACAACAGGGCAAAGACGCAGATGCAAAACCTTTATTTGATAGTGCCGCAGCTTTAGCACCTGCTAAGTACAGAGACGAAATTAAGAAGGCAGGAACGGTTTCTCCCATTCCTAAATCTGCTAACTCTCCCGCATCTTTACCGGAAAGTACGCCTAAGTAATGGGCATAGGGTATGGGCATGGGGCACAAAAGGCAGAGGTGCAAAGGGGCAGAGGGCAATACTTCTCGGGTTTTGCATTTTTAACTCGGAATCGGGTTTGGGGTAAAGGGTAAAGGGTAAGGGTTAAAGGTTTTTTCTTTCCCTTTTCCCTTTCCCCTTTTTCCCAAAACCCGAGAAGTATTGGGGCAGAGGGGAAAGACTTACTCCTACCTCTCCTCTGCTCCTCTGCTCACCTGCTTCTTTCCCTCACGCTCCTTCAATGGCAGCAACAATACCAAATACTAAAAACAGACATCCGCCAATCAGGGTGAGTTGACGCTCAGAAATGCGTCCGGCAATCATTTTGCCGCCGATAACTGCGATCGCAGCACAAATAGCATGTCCTAAAATTGCACCTATTGTCACTCCAATGGGGTTATTGCCTGCTGCTAGGGCAATAGTGGCAATTTGGGTGCGATCACCCCACTCTGCCATAAATGTCAACGCAAAGGCTTCTACAACAATTGCCAATCCAGTCTTTTGCTTTGGTAACTGCAAATCGGCTTGTTTCACCGCAGCTTCTGCTTCTTGTACAACTTCAGTATCACAAGCAGCAGCAGACATCTTACTAGCGTCATACAACAGCTTGATACCAAAGGCAATAAATAAAGCTATTTCAGCGTAATGAATAAAAACTTTTGGTAAAAAAGATACCGCTTGTCCAAATATCACCGAAAGGATTGTCATCGCCGCCAAAGCAGCTGTCACACCTATAAATACCAGCCGCCGCGGGTGGTGCATTGCTAAAATCACAGCAATAAAAAATGTTTTATCGCCTAGTTCTGAAACTGTAATTAGTAATAAACCTGCGGTAAAAGCTGTTAACACTCTCTCAAGCTCCTGAAGAATCGTTTACCGATGTGAAGCTTGATGAGAACCAAAAGACCTCACCAAGTTTACACTTTTCGGTGTGAACTTAGTGAAGGTCTCGCTTTCAAATATTTGATTACTTGCCATCTGAACCAGGCTCATCGCCAGTATGTTGATTCAGATGTACTGGCTTTCAAGTTTTTTTGCCAGCAGCTACTCCCCTTCTATGCGTCCGTCATTATACATATTTTCCATGTATTAAGTCAAGAGAGTAGCCAATATAGAGGTATAACTGTAGAGTGAAGTGTGAGATACAGACCGATTCAGGGCTTATTGAGGTAAAAACTCATCATCTGTGACTTCTACTAGCTGGTATGGGCAGTTCAGAGGAAACGATTCCATTGATAAGCCAGTTTCAGTTTTTGCTTGCTTAACCGCACTAAATAATAGCTTTTTTAACAACTGTATTGGCTCTGTAGCGCTACTTAAAATAAAGCTATTAATAAAGTCAGAGGTGACGTAATAATCACCTCAACCATTTTTACCTCTACATGATGCCAATTTAAAAAAGTGGATTGATGAATCGATGAATCATGCACAAGGGTAACGCCAAATCATATTCCATTATGCAATTCCAACCAACTTGGCGCTTAGTTCCCATAAGCGATCGCCTTTGTCGTCATCGCGGGCTTGAGGAGAGACTTTTTGCACAAAAGACTTGCCATCTTTCTTCTGGCGATTTCCCCAACTCCAATAGACACCGGATTGATTATACTCAGGATCGGCAACTACGGCAGCAACCCTTTCTCCCGCCAACTCCTGAGACACATATCCCCCAGTAATATACTTCTGGAATAATGGGAAGATTTTCTGAAACAGGGGATAGTGGTTTCTAAATAGCGGCGTTTCTGCAACACATCCCGGATAAAGAGAATTGAAGACGATACCAGTTGACTCGTGAAAGCGCTCATGCAGTTCCCGCATAGTCAGCACGTTGCAAACCTTGCTGTCTTTGTAAGCTTTGACTGGTTCAAATTTCTTGCCATCAATCATCGATATTGGCTCTTTAAACCCTTCTGCAAAGCCTTGCAAATCGCCTAAGTCGGGACGTGGTGGAATTTTTCCACCTAGTTCGTCTGGATTGTGCGTGACTGTTCCTAATATTACCAGCCTTGGCTCTAAAGAAGATTTTTTCAGATCCTCTAGCATCAGGTTGCACAATAAGAAATGCCCTAGATGATTAGTAGTGACAGTTAACTCGTAACCTTCTGGGCTGCGTAACGGCTCTTTGATTAAGGGCATATAAATTGCAGCGTTGCACACCAAAGCGTCTAAAGACTTGCCAGTGGCTCGGAAGTTCTTCACAAACTGTCGAACACTTTCCAAGGAGCCAAGGTCAATATGTATGCTGGTATAACTGTTGTAGGGAATTTCCACATCTTGAGCAGCTTTTTGTGCCTTCGCTAAATCCCGACAGGCTAACACCACATACCATCCTTTATCAGCAAGAGCTTTTGCAGCATACAAACCCACCCCCGAAGAGGCACCCGTAATTACAACCGTTGGCTTCTGATGTTGTTCCATTGTGTTCGCACTCCATTGACTGTCTCTAGGATCTCATACCAGTGAGCCATGATTCTCATCAGCTTTTTCAAGGCTACATTAGCCTGAACTAACTTCCTACTCCAAATAACAGAGAATAATCGTCAATAAAAAAGTATCTAATTATACAAAAACTTAGCAAAAAAATATAATTACAATAATATTTGCGAGCTATTAATAGCGTTTAAAATTGTATCAATGCAATCTTTAATTTTTCTGGTTTCAAGTATTTTTTCAGATGTATATTATTAGTGGGCCAAAAATTATATAGCGTTTCCTAATCACATAAGGTACATCATAGTTACCTTCTCGCTTGTGGGGAGGTGGTTGGGGTGAGGTTCTCATACTTTACTCAACCGATAACCGCTATAAGTAAGTTGCCTACCTGTTTAACAATTTATACACTGTGGATAAGCTT
This sequence comes from Nostoc sp. DedQUE09, assembly GCF_034530915.1. Lineage (NCBI taxonomy): Bacteria > Bacillati > Cyanobacteriota > Cyanophyceae > Nostocales > Nostocaceae > Nostoc > Nostoc sp. DedQUE09. The sequence continues at coordinate 74,499 of NZ_JAVRCE010000012.1, read as the reverse complement.
CTACAATCTGTAAAAAAAATTCTCCAAGACAAGCCTCTCGATTCAATTCAGTGGTTTGTGCTTTATCAATCGTGGTTAGGTAAAACTTATGGTGAGATGGCAGAGGTATCAGGCTACGGCAACAATTACATCAAGGAAGTTGGTTCTGAGTTGTGGCAAGACCTTTCTATCGCACTTGGAAAAAGAATAACGAAAAAAAATTTGCATTTAGCCTTGAATAAATACTTACAAGACGAGTTAGGTAATCAAGAAAACCAGATTCAAGAAAAGTTCGGTGAAGAATCTAGCTTAGAAATTGTTTCTCCAGACTTTTTTTCAGCAAGCAAGATAGAATTTCCTAGCGGCCCTGTAGCACTAGCTTCTCATCTATATATCAATCGCCCTTCCCTGGAAGAACTTGTTTGTAATGAGATTTTACACCCTGGTTGCTTAATCAGGCTGAAAGCACCTAGAAAGATGGGAAAAAGTTCTCTACTCAATCGGATGATTGCTTATGCTAAAGAGCAAGATTATCAAATTGTCTATTTAGACTTTCAAGAAGCTGACCAAGACGTTTTTGCTTGCCTGGATAAATTTTTGCGTTGGTTTTGTGTAAATGTCAGTAGGCAGTTAAATCTCTTTCCTTGTATAGATGATTTTTGGGATATAGAAATGGGCAGCAAGGTAAGCTGCAAAATCTATTTTGAAGCTTATCTGTTGCAATACATTAATGATAGCCCTTTAGTTTTGGCTTTGAATGAAGTTCATCGGATTTTTGAACATCCCAAAATTGCCCAAGACTTTCTGCCAATGCTGCGATTTTGGCATGAACAAGCAAAGCAAGATCAAACTTGGCAAAAACTACGGATGGTAGTGGTTCACACCACAGAAATTTATATTCCGCTTAAGCTCAATCAATCGCCTTTCAATGTAGGCATAACAATTACACTGCCACCATTTACCCTTAAGCAAGTACAGAGTTTAGCATTACGTTACGGGCTAGATTGGGCAGGAAACTCGGAAGGGGCAAAACGCCTTGCACCCCTACAAGCAATGGTAGGAGGACATCCCTATCTGGTGAGCCTTGCATTTTATCATCTATGTCAGAGTGGAATGACGCTAGAGGTGTTATTAGAAACTGCATCTACACCAGTAGGAATTTACGGTCAGCATTTACGAGAACTGTTGACACTACTGCAAGAAGAACCAGAATTAATGTCAGCTATGGAACAGGTAATTGCAACAGATGAAAAAGTGGAGTTAGATGCGATCGCTGCTTACAAACTAGAAAGTATGGGTTTGGTTCAACTAAACGGCAATCAAGCTAGTGCCATGTGCGAATTATATCGTCTTTATTTTAGTCAACAGTTTGGAAAGCAAAATAGTGCTAATACTTCTATTAAACTTTCACACTAGTTTTAAGAGTTCATAGTAAATAATAAAGTTTTTACTATGAACCTAATATTTCATCGGGATTATGATAATTTATCAAATTTAGCTATGCAAATTTCCTGATTGAAATATAGAAGAAATTTAAAATTACAAATAAATTAAATGAAAAATTATCGATACCAAGTTGGTGGTACTCTTACTAATGACGCTCCTAGCTATGTTCAGCGGAGAGCGGATGTGGAACTTTACGAAGCTTTAAAACAGGGTGAATTTTGCCACATTTTAAGCTGTAGACAAATGGGTAAATCCTCACTTATGGTGAAAACAAAGCACCGCTTGCAAAAAGAGGGCTTTAGATGTGCCACTGTTGATATGACTAATATTGGTTGTGAAAATATAACTCCAGAACAGTGGTATAAAGGAGTTGTCGGCGATTTATGGTTGAGTTTTAAACTTTTAGGAAAAGTTAATTTAAAAACCTGGTGGCAAGAACAAAACGATCTTTCTTTAGTTCAGAAAACCAGTCGATTTATTTCAGACATTTTGTTAACTCAGTTTCCTAACGAAAAACTATTTATTTTTATTGATGAAATTGATAGTATACTAAGCCTCGATTTCTCTGTGGATGACTTTTTTAATTTGATTCGGTTCTGTTACAATCAACGAGCAATAAATCCAGAGTATTATCGGATTACATTTGCAATTTTTGGGGTTGCTACACCTTCAGACTTAATTATATATCAAAATAATACTACCCCGTTTAATCTTGGTAAAACCATCCAAGTAAATGGTTTCACCTTTGAAGAAGCTCAACCACTTTCTTTGGGGCTAGATATTAAAGACAATCATCCTCAGAAAGTTTTGAAAGAAGTATTAGCTTGGACAGATGGGCAACCATTTCTTACTCAAAAGCTGTGTCGGCTACTTGTGAGTTTATCTCAAGATGATGTGGGTAGAAAGCTGAAAATTCCCCCTGGCACAGAAGAATTTTGGATAGAAAATGTGGTGCGATCGTACATCATTGAGAAATGGGAATCACAAGATGAACCAGAACATTTACGAACTATTCGCGATCGTATCCTCAGAAATGAAAAATTTGCCGCCAGATTGTTAGGAATTTATCAACAAATCCTCCAAGGATTGAAAGTACCAGCCGACGATAGTCGAGAACAGGTAGAACTGTTGCTGTCTGGTTTGGTAATCAAAAAACAAGGTTGTCTCAAAATAAAAAATCGAATCTATCAAGAAGTTTTCAATTTAGAATGGGTTGGAAAAAAATTAGCTTACTTACGCCCCTACTACGAAACCTTTAATGCATGGATAGCCTCAGAAGAAAAAGATAAATCTCGCCTATTGCGTGGACAAGCCTTGATAGATGCTCAAATGTGGGCAAATGGTAAAAGCTTGAGCAACTTAGATTATCGGTTTTTAGCTGCTAGTGAAGAATTAGATCGGCGAGAAGTACAGCAAGCATTAGAGGCTGAACGTGCTCAAGAAGTCGAAGCAAGGCTTGCAGAGCAACAAAAAAGGCTGGCTCAACAAAAGAGAAATGCCACAATAGTGACACTTTTGCTCGTAGGTATGACTATCAAGTTGGTGATTTCTATAGTGTGGGGAGTATCGCTTTTACGAAAGATTGATGTTTTAGAATCACAGCTAAAATGTGCCGAGCCGACTACACCCCTTCAATTTACTCACTGTCCAAAATCAAGAACTGCTAGGGAAACCTCAGAATAACGAGCGTTAAAAAAACTCTCAATACCCCAAGTGCATCCGATGTATAGGTTAATTATCACGAGCAAATTTAAAACAGCTTTCCGAAAATTTACTCGTCGTAATGCTGACTTACTTATGACGATGTTTATTAGCTCAATACAAGTGCGATCGCTAATATTGTAGCGACAGTCTTTAAAGTCAAGAGTAGGCGTAGCCCGTCGTAGACATCGCATCATGTATGATGGTTGATCGGCGTGCGATCACCGTATAGAAACGCAGTTGTGGCCAAAGCTGCCGATGATGTGAGTTAAAATCCTGATATCTTCAATCACTACTAACGCAGACAGCCCCCGAAAAAGCGATCGCTATGCTTCAGTATCCCCATCTCGAACAAGCGCTAAAATATCACTTCGGTTATGACCAATTCCGCCCCGGACAACGGCAAATTATCGAAGATGCGCTGCAAAATCGAGATTTAATGGTTGTGATGCCGACTGGCGGGGGGAAATCTCTATGTTTTCAGCTACCAGCATTGTTGAAAAATGGACTAACTGTGGTAGTATCGCCCTTAATTGCTTTGATGCAAGACCAAGTAGAAGCACTGCGAAATAATAATATTAACGCGACATTTCTCAATAGCAGTTTGAACGCTTACCAAGTGCGATCGCGGGAAGAAGCCATCCTCGGCGGTAAAGTAAAATTACTCTACGTCGCCCCGGAACGTCTGCTCAGTGAAAGGTTTCTCCCGTTTATCGATTTAGTTAAAGAAAAAATCGGTATTTCTAGCTTTGCTATTGATGAAGCGCACTGTGTTTCGGAATGGGGACACGATTTTCGTCCAGAATATCGCCAGTTAAAATCTCTGCGGAAACGCTATCCTGATGTGCCTACAGTCGCTCTCACCGCCACAGCAACCGATCGCGTCCGTAGTGATATCATTCAACAACTAGGACTAAAGCAACCAAGCATCCATCTTGCCAGCTTTAACCGTGAAAATCTTTATTACGAAGTTCGTCCTAAAACTAAATATGCTTACGCTGAATTGTTAGAACTAATTCGAGAAACTGAAGGTTCGACAATTATTTATTCTTTAACTCGTAAAAAAGTTGATGAACTCACGTTTAAACTACAAAATGATAAAGTTATTGCTCTGCCTTATCACGCCGGATTAAGTGATGAAGAACGTAGTAGTAATCAAACACGATTTATTCGAGATGATGTCCGGGTGATGGTGGCAACAATCGCCTTTGGGATGGGAATTAATAAACCCGATGTGCGATTGGTAGTTCACTTCGATCTGCCCAGAAATATAGAAAGTTATTATCAAGAATCGGGTAGAGCCGGTAGAGACGGAGAACCATCTAGGTGTACAATATTTTTCAGCTTTGGTGATGTTAAAACAATTGAATGGAGTATCGATCAAAAAACCGATCCTCAAGAACAGTTGATTGCTAAACAACAACTGCGGCAGATGATCGATTACGCTGAAGGCACTGATTGTCGGCGAACAATTCAACTGGGTTATTTTGGCGAAAGGTTTCTTGGAAATTGCGGTAATTGTGACAATTGTCGTCATCCCAAACCCGTGCAAGATTGGACAATTGAAGCCATGAAGTTTTTATCTTGTGTGGCGCGTTGCAAAGAAAGGTTTGGAATGCTACACATAATTGATGTGTTGCGAGGAGCAAAAAAAGACAAAATTATCCAGTACGAACACGATAAACTTTCTACCTACGGTATTGGTAAAGATAGAACTGTAGATGAATGGCGAATGTTGGGGCGATCGCTTTTACATCAGGGGTTAATAGAACAAACTAGCGATGGCTACTCAGTTTTAAAACTAAATGCCTTAAGTTGGCAAGTCATGCGAAAACAACGCACAGTTTCGCTAGCTGTAACCACAGTGCAAAAGATTGCTTGGGAACCAGAAAGTGAAAAAGCAGAAGTTGCAGAAATATTATTACAGAAGTTGCGATCGCTACGTAAACAATTAGCTGATGAGCAATCTGTACCACCTTACGTCATCTTCCACGATTCCACTTTAAAATTGATGGTACAGGTGCAACCCCAAAACTTAGCTGAATTTGCCAAACTTTCTGGTGTAGGTAGTCACAAACTCGCTCAATATGGCGAAAAGTTCATTACAGAAATTCGCGCCTACCGCCAAGAAAAAGGTTTGCAAAATAAATCGGCTAATAATAATTATGTATTCTCTGCCAACTCATCTTCTTCTTACACTGAATTGCAGACATTACAATTGCATCAACAAGGTTTAAATATAGCTCAAATTGCCCAAAAGCGAAACCTCAGTCCGGCAACAGTTAGCAATCATCTAGAAAAACTAATTGAGAAAAATCAGCCAGTTGATTTAAATCAATTAGTACCTATAGAACATCAACAAAAAATTTGGCAAGTTTTAGAAGTACTCGGTGACATTTCCCTCACTCCCATTAAAGAACAACTAGGCGAAAGCTACACTTTTGATGAAATTCGTTTAGTGCGGAGTAAGTGGCGGCGCGAAAATCGCAAGTGATGATTGAAGAAGAATACAGAATTCAAAATTAATTAGTATGATTTTTGAATTCTGTTTTATTCAAATACAACAGCAAGATTAAAGGAGTTAGCTGATGAGTGAGATGCTTAATACAGGAGTACGTTGGACAATTCATGATGTGGAACTATTCGCAGAAAATGAAGGGACGCGCTACGAGATAGTTGATGGAGAATTATTTATGACCAGGGCACCTCACTTTAAACATCAGCAAACTTGTGGCAGAATTTTCCAACAGCTTAACATTTGGTCAGAGTCTACTGGTTTAGGAGAAGCTGTAATCAATCCCGGCGTTTTGTTTTCAGAATCAGATAATGTGATTCCCGATGTAGTTTGGGCTACTAAAGAAACCTTGGCGCTAACATTGGATGAAGCGGGACATTTAACTGGCGCACCAGATTTGGTAGTCGAAGTCTTGTCTGAAAGTAAGTCAGACGAAAGACGGGATAAGGAAGCAAAACTTAAACTTTATTCTTCCAGAGGAGTAAAAGAATATTGGATTGCTGATTGGCGATCGCGTAAACTAGAGGTCTATCGGCGCGAACAAAGTCAACTGAATTTGGTAGCAACCCTATTTAGTAATGATAATATAATTTCTCCGCTATTGCCTGGTTTTAGCTGTACTGTAGACCAGTTTTTTCCTGTATAAATTTTAGGTTGAATGGAAAAACAGCTTTTATTCTTTTCCCAAAACACAATCTGTATAATTTATTGTTCAGATATCGCCTTGCACCAATAACTAACTTTTCTCCTCATCAAGGCGATATCTCTAGCTCGTCAGTTTACATTAAGAAAAACTGGGAATTTCAGACTTGGAATCTTGTGATGTAAGAGTTGACTGTAAAGGTACAGTTTTTTGGTTTTTGGCAGACAGAATTACAGATAGCAGCTTAGGCAGTGCTAGACAGACAACAGTATTTAACAGCGTCAGAAATATACCATCTATCAAACTCATATATTAATCTTCTCCGTTTGAAAACTGGTGTTGACTATATTTTTAGTTTGAAGCAAAATCAGTAGAATTGCGTAAAAACAAAATTTGGATTTCTTTTAGTGAATATAAGATAAATATATATATATTTATCTTATAGCCAGCCAATTTGATTTTTGAAAGCATCTAAGTATATGTAGGAGATGTTATCGCGTAGCCTAAAGTCGTTTGTCGCCGCTCAAACCTACTTGTAATCCTAGTTTGCTTAGAGATATTGCTGATTGTCCGCACCCAGATGGGAATAAGACAGCAAAATTTTTGTCTACGTATAATACTCGCAATTTATCGTACATTTTCATGTACATATTTCTTTTTGGGAATAATGCAAGAGCTATTTATATTCTTTGTTTTTGGTATTTCCCCTTGATTTTTTGAATGCAGCGTCATACCTCTACTTTTTATGTCTTTTGACTTCCTGCTCTGAGATGTCTTAGGAGGTCAAACCCCCTATTTACCAGATTATATCCTCGCAGAAGTCAGATATCTGAGTCTCTAGAGAGCAAATTAAAATTGCCATATCTATTGCCATATCTATGAAATTAGAGCTAGATATGAATGCAAAAATCTGATTTTTATCTATCAAAAGGATGAGATATAGGTATAACAATTTCCTATATCTAAAGAAACTAAATGTTTATTTTTAACTTAAAAGTATACTTCTGACAGAGGATGTTAAAAAAAATTAGACATAGTAAATTAAAATCAATAATAATCAAAGTTCCTAAACAATTCAGGCAAGTGTGCTATACACGTGCTTGGAACACCCTAAAACTTTGTTAAAATCAGCAACACACAAACTATGAACTCTACCACCGAAAAACGTATCGCCTTGATTTCCGTCCACGGAGACCCAGCGATTGAAATAGGGAAAGAAGAAGCAGGGGGACAAAATGTTTATGTGCGTAATGTGGGTGAAGCACTAGCGCAGCTGGGATGGCAAGTTGATATGTTTACCCGCAAAGTGAGTCTGGAGCAAGACTCGATAGTTGAACATAGGAACAATTGTCGAACTATCCGTTTAAAAGCTGGCCCCCTTGAGTTTGTGCCGCGAGATGAAATTTTTGAATATCTGCCAGAATTTGTGGATAATTTCCTCAAATTTCAAGTAAAAAATGATTTTACATACGAGTTAGTTCATACTAACTACTGGCTTTCTAGTTGGGTGGGGATGCAGTTAAATAAAATCCAACAGAGCAAACAGGTTCACACCTACCACTCCTTAGGAGCAGTCAAGTACAACACTATAGAAAATATTCCTTTGATTGCTAGTCAGCGATTAGCAGTGGAAAAACAAGTGTTGGAAAAAGCAGAGCGAATTGTAGCGACAAGTCCGCAAGAACAGGAACACATGCGATCGCTAGTTTCCACAAAAGGCAATATCGACATCATTCCCTGTGGAACAGATATTCAGCGCTTTGGCTCCATTGCACGAGAAGCAGCCAGGGCTGAATTGGGAATTGATAAAGAAGCCAAAGTTGTATTATACGTGGGGCGCTTTGACCAACGCAAAGGTATAGAAACTTTGGTACGGGCGGTAAACAAGTCTAAACTACGCGACTCGAAAAATATCCAGCTAATTATTGGTGGTGGTAGTACTCCAGGTAACAGCGACGGCATTGAACGCGATCGCATTGAGCAAATCGTCAACGAATTGGGAATGAGCGACTTTACCACCTTTGCGGGTCGTTTGAGTCAAGACATTTTACCTACTTATTACGCCGCTGCCGATGTTTGCGTTGTTCCCAGCCACTACGAACCCTTTGGATTAGTGGCGATCGAAGCTATGGCAAGTGGTACACCAGTAGTAGCAAGCGATGTCGGCGGACTTCAGTTTACTGTAGTTAACGAAAAAACTGGTTTATTGGCTCCAGCGCAAGATGTAAATGCTTTTGCTTCTGCGATTGACCGAATTCTCTTAAGTCCAGAATGGCGAGATGAATTGGGTAAAGCTGGTAGAAAGCGCGTCGAAACTAAGTTTAGCTGGGATGGTGTCGCAAATCAACTGAGTGAACTTTACACCCAATTGTTGCAGCCACAACCAGTAGCGGCAACAGCAAAAGAACTAGTACAATCAACCGCCGAATTAGTGCAATCAAAAGCAAAAGAACTAGTACACTCAACTACAGAGCTAGTGCAGTCAGCAGCAAAAAAGCCAGTTTTAGCTGCTAAATAATGCTTTTGCATAACAGATAATGGTGAGTGAGTAACTCGGATAAAATTTTGGGTTTAAATTTGGCAGCGTAGGCGTAGGCGTAGCCTCTCCAAGAGTTGCCCGCCGTAGGCATCGCTTGAGCTTGGAAAACTCAACACCAACAACAAACTGTATAAAAAACGAACTTATCAGTTAAACGCAGAACCTTATCTTACGATAATTTCTGCGTTTTTTGATTCGCAGCTATCACCAAAGCAAGTAACCGCTATGATAGTTGAGGTCTGTTATGCTTTAACTAAACAAAAATAAAAGCATAGCGATCGCTACCATTTGAATGTTAACAACTAATCGCTTTGCAACCAGTTGACTTTACCACTCTCACAGCTGCTTGTAGCGAAATCCGCGCTAACTGGCTACCATCACGTTTAGAACAGGTTTACCAGCGCGATCGCTACACGATTGCTATGGCATTACGCACCCTGCAACAGCGAGATTGGCTACAGATTTCTTGGCATCCCCAAGCTGCACATATTTGTATTGGCGATCCGCCACCGCGATCGCCAGATACCTTTACCTTTAGCCAACAATTAATACACCAATTGGGTGGTTTAGCACTGGTGGCGATTGAAGCGATCGCTCCTTGGGAGCGTGTGATTGATTTACAATTTGCCCGTCGTCCTGGAGAAAGCGCTCTATATCATGTCTATGCAGAAATCATGGGCAAGTATAGCAACGTCATTCTCACCGACGCTAACAATATAATTATCACCGCCGCTCATCAAGTCAGTCAGCAACAATCTAGCGTCCGTCCCATCCAAACCGGACAATTTTATGAAACACCACCGAAACTAACTGGAAGTGTCCCCTACTTGAGTGAATCTCAAGAACGTTGGCAAGAACGGGTAAGTTTAGTACCAGGAGCAATCAAGCGGCAATTGCTCAAAAGTTATAGTGGTTTGAGTGCTGCACTAGTGGAGTTAATGCTGCTAGAAGCAAATATCGCACCAGAAACATCCACCGATACACTCAATCCCGATGACTGGCGACGGTTGTTTGAGCGTTGGCAAGAATGGCTGCAAGCCTTAGATTCCAAAGAATTTCAACCCGCTTGGACAAAAGATGGTTACACCGTAATGGGTTGGGGTGCAGTTGAAAAGGTCAAAAATATCCAGGAGTTGCTCAACCGCTACTACAGTAACCAAATTGACCAACAGTTATTTTCCCAATTGCGCCATCAGTTGAGTCAGAAATTGAATAATATTTTGACGAAATTACGCAATAAAGCTCAAACCTTTCAGACGCGCTTGCAGCAATCAGATCAAGCCGATGAGTATCGGCAAAAAGCTGATTTATTGATGGCTCATTTGCAAAACTGGGAACCAGGGATGAAAGAAATTATCATTGCTGATTTTGAGACAAATTTGCCAGTAGCGATCGCTCTCCAGCCAGATAAAAATGCTGTCCAAAATGCCCAAAGTCTTTATAAACAGCACCAAAAGCTGAAACGCGCTCGTGCTGCTGTAGAACCGCTATTATTGGAAGTGCAGACAGAAATTGAGTATTTAGAGCAAGTAGAAGCTGCGATCGGCCAAATAGATAACTACCAAACAGCAGAAGATTTGCGAGCTTTAGAAGAAATCCGTGAAGAATTGATTGGGCAAAAGTATCTGGAAGATCCAGAATATCGCAGCCGCAGTGCCAATGAACCCCCCAGCACCAACTTTCATCGTTACCTTACTCCCAGTGGCTTTGAAGTATTAATCGGTCGTAACAATCGCCAGAATGACCAATTGACCTTCCGGGTAGCAGGGGATTATGACCTATGGTTTCACGCTCAAGAAATTCCAGGGAGTCATGTATTACTACGTTTAGAACCGGGTGCTGTGGCAGAAGAAGCTGATTTGCAATTTGTAGCTAATCTCGCTGCATACTACAGTCGTGCCCGTCAAAGCGATCAAGTGCCAGTAGTTTACACTCAGCCAAAACACGTCTACAAACCTAAAGGAGCAAAACCGGGAATTGCCATTTACAAGCAGGAAACCATACTTTGGGGAAAACCACAATTAGAATAATTCAAAATTCAAAATGACGCTCTCTACTTCACCAAAACCTAAATCAGTTATTTTAGTTTTCTCCGCTTGCTTTTTTTGGGTGCAAATTGATTAAATCAATCAGCTTTGATTTGCCCGTAGATATTAGCAGTTTTTTTTTCTTGGTTATGCATCTGCTTTTTCTAAATGGGAATTTACTGTGCCTTCAAGATGATGTATTTTTTGATTTTGAACATATATAACAGCTTGCTTAAGTTGCTTACTGCCCAAAGAGAATATACCATATCCTTCTTGCCAAGCAAATTTTTCTGATGTAGGGCAAAGATTGTGGTTGAAATGGTGAGAACTACTTCCTTTAATTTTTTTCACAAACTCTGCGATCGCGATTGTTGGCGGGATAGATACTACTAAATGTATGTGGTCTTCAATACCTCCAATGGCATGGAGTATACAATTTAAACTATTGGATTTATCAATGATGTAATTATAAAGCTCAGTTTTTTTATTGGAGGTAATTAGAGGTTGGCGTTCTTTTGTTGCCCAAACAATATGATAATAAAGTCGCCACAGAGACATATATTTTTTAAATTTTGTATTTACTTACATATATTTATGTTTCCCATATTGCTCGAAAAAATTATCATATTAGCAGTGTCCATCAGCCAGAAGGCAGCAGCCAGGGAATGAAATTCCCTGTCTGAAAGCTAAAGTCGTCTGAAGACGACTATATGAAACTAGTGAATAATTAAACCAAGTTTTTTCTAGTCCTCTTCTAGAGGACTTGCACCATTAGACAGGGAATTCTATTCCCTGGCGGTCTGGTTGGTAAACCAATGAATTTGGTTAGCGGGACGCCCCCCAATACGGTTCGGATAAGCATTTTTCACTTTCCTTATGATCTGGGGAATGGGTTTGCGGGTAAAGGGGAAAGGATGTATTCAAAACCTTTCCCCTTTCCCCTTTACCCTTTAACCGAACCGTATTGGGACGCCCCCGACTAAAACCCATCAAACCCTGGTATTATTGGCGCATCTTCTTTAATTTTACGCGGTTTCCACCCCACAATAGTTAAAACGAATACCCCTCCTCTCAATTCGGTAAACCCTCTACCCGCATTAAATCCAATTCCCGTTCAAATATTTCATCAATCGGCAACATTTGACCATCAGCAGTCATAAATTTATGGTCTTTTGTTGCCCGAATCAATGAACCATCTTCCAAACAATATTCAAACACCTCTTGTTGCCCGCGATCGTGCCACTGTGCTACAGGTTGCGTATAAATATTTCCATTATTATCAACACTGTACACACTACATTCAATGCCTTTTTCAACAATTTCTCCAATCGGCATTAATCCATATTCTACAGTCAATATTTCCGTGTCATAGCTTAAACAATATTCAGCAAACTTTAACATTTGCTCAAATAATTCATCCGCAACTTTTTTGGGAACACCGTTTTTCGCTGCACCATCGACGAATTTTTCTCGCTGCTTTTGCATCTCAGAAACTTTCTTTTTACCCATCGCGCGGCGCAGCAAGTCAGCTTGTCCTAAAGAATATCCAGCCATATCTTGAGCAATTTTCATAATTTGCTCTTGATAGACCATAATTCCATAAGTTTCATCTAATATTGGTTCTAAAACAGTGTGTTGATAATCAATATTTTCTCGACCATGTTTACGGTTAATAAACTTAGGAATCAGCCCTGCATCTAATGGCCCTGGTCGATAAAGTGCCAAAATTGAAGAAATATCTTCTATATTAGAAGGCTTCAAATCTCGCACTATCTGACGCATCCCAGAAGATTCTAATTGAAATATCCCTTCTAACTCACCTGCTTCTAATAATTCATAAGTTTTTTGTACATCTTTTGGTAAAGTGCTATGTTCACCTTTAGCTAATATCTTCTGGGCTTTTCTTTCCTGGCGCGGAATTTCATCAGGATCAACCCGATACCCTCTAGTTTCTTGAATCAAATCAAGGGTTTTTTGAATCAATGTCAAGTTCCGTAAACCCAGAAAATCCATTTTCAACAAACCCATTGATTCCAAGTCTTCCATGAAATACTGGGTAATCACAGAACCATCATTATTCTTCTGTAGCGGCACAATTTCATCAAGTGGTTCGTCTGAAATCACTACGCCTGCTGCATGAACACCAAAAGTTTTGTTGGTTCCTTCAATTCGCATCGCCATATCAAGCCAGTGGCGAACATGGGGTTCTCTATCATATTTCTCTTTAAACTCTGGTTCTGGAGTTTTATCGGAAACCATCACCTTGAGTTTCGTTGGTTTCCCCCGCACTACAGGAATTAATTTTGCCATTTTGTCAGCTTCCCCATAGGGAATATTCAATACTCTGGCAACATCTTTCAAAACGGCTTTAGAAGTTAGACGGTTAAAAGTAATAATTTGGGCAACTCTATCTGCACCATATTTTTCAGTTACATAATCAATAACTTTATCCCGTTGTTCAATACAGAAATCTGTATCAATATCAGGCATGGATTTCCGTTCTGGGTTCAGAAAACGTTCAAATAGTAGCCCATGATGCACAGGATCAATATTAGTAATTCGCATCGCATAAGCAACTAACGAACCAGCCGCCGAACCCCGACCTGGCCCTACGGGAATATTATTATCTCTAGCAAATTTGATGTAATCCCATACAACTAAAAAGTATTTGGAAAAACCCATCTGCTGAATCATTTTTAGTTCGTATTCCAATCTTTCTTTATAGACGGAATCGACTTCCTGGCGAGATTTGCGATTTAAGCGTTCTAACAGTCCACTCCATGCAACATCTTCGGCGTAAGTGTCAGCAGTATGGCCAGAGGGAATGGGAGGCGTAGGAATCTGAGGCTCACCCATAATATGGTAAGGCTCGACTTTATCAGCGACTTCTTCAGTAGTTGCGATCGCTTCCGCAATAACATCATCCGGCAAATGGTCGCGAAATAGCTGCCGCATCTCCTCACCAGATTTGAGATACTCTGTGCCGCTATAACGCATCCGCTTATCTTCAATAATTAGCTTGCCAGTTTGAATACATAGCAAAGCGTCGTGGGCTTCAACGTCAAAACAAGAAATAAAATGTGAATCATTAGTGGCAACAATTTTAATTCCTAGCTCCCGCGCAATTTTGACTATTTCAACATTCACAATTCGGTCTTCTTGGGAGCCGTGGTCTTGAATTTCTAAATAATAATCATCACCAAATACCTCTTTATACCACTGAGCAACTTTACGGGCTGCATCTGGTCTATTACTGAGAATTGCTTGGGGAACTTCTCCACCCAAACAAGCGCTGGTGACAATCAAGCCTTCATGATATTGTTTTAATAAATCTTTATTAATACAAGGACGAGAAAAAATTCCTTTACCTTGAACACCTTGGAGGTGAGAAATTGTGGTTAATTTGACTAAATTTTTGTAACCTTTGGTATTTTTAGCTAAAACTACTTGATGATATTTTGGTCGGCGTTCTTGTTTCTCAATATCGCCATTAATTACATACATTTCATTGCCGATAATCGGCTTAATATTTTGACTACGGCAGATTTTGATCAGTTCAACGGCTCCATACATGACACCATGATCGGTAAGGGCGATCGCTTTCATTCCCAATGCGATCGCTTGATTCACCAACTCTGGAAGCTGACTTGCCCCATCAAGTAGACTGTAGTCACTGTGAATATGTAAAGGAACAAAGGACATAAGCATCTCCAACCATAAGCCAAGATCCCTCTAGGGGCCTACCTTGTGGTATACCCTTTCGAGCCAGATTTTGCAAAGCAACGGAATCTTAGATTAACAGTTTTTCACCAAAATTAAAGCTGTTCTTTTTCAGGAATTATCACTATTATGAGTGTTGTTTTAATAGTTACAGCAGTTAACCAGTATCTAGCCAATGAGTCAAACAGAGAGAACTACTTCGCCTGAAACCAAAGCTAGCCCTTGGTGGCAGCGTATCCCTCTCACGTTGCAAATTCTCATCGCCTTAATAGCGGCAGTCAGCGTCGGAATTGCCCTTGGTGCAGGGAATCCCAATCCCAGCAATGCTGCCTTAATCAACAATTTAGCAATTCCGGCTGAATTAGTGCTAAAGGCTCTCCGCGCCTTGGCTACACCCCTAATTCTGGTAGCGGTGCTGCATACTTTGATGACTACCAATATCCCTGGTACAGCCGGACGGCGTCTGGCAGTGCTACTTTTAACCAATACTACTGTAGCCATTTTGGTGGGGCTGTTCGTAGCTAATGTACTGCGTCCGGGGACTTGGGGCAATGTAAACACCTCAATAAGTACGGCAATTACTGCTCAGAGTCTCGACCCTTGGGGAATACTCAAAGATGCTGTACCGGAAGCCGTCCTCAAGCCATTGGTTGATAATAATGTCATCCAGCTGATTGTGATTGCCCTGAGCTTTGGTATCGTCCTGCGGGGATTAAAATCTGAACAAATCGCTCAAGGCAAGAATGGATTCCAGCCGATAGAGGATGTCATCGGAATTTTATTTGAAGCGGTAGTCTGCATCCTCAACTGGGTAATTGCCTTAGTGCCGTTTGCAGTCTTTGGGATTGTAGCTAAAACTATTGCGATGCAGGGCTTTGCACCATTTAAATCTTTGGGTGCATTTATCGTCGCTGTATTGTTAGCACTAGTATTGCAGGCGTGCTACTACCTGATCAGAGTAAAATTTGGTTCTTGGGTACACCCACTAAAATTCCTCGCTGGTGGTTCTGATGCCTTTTTGACAGCTTTCTCAACTTCTTCCTCTGCGGCGGCAATGCCCATAACCTTTGAGGTTTTGCAAACAAAAGTCGGTTTAAAGGAATCTTCTGCTGCTTTAGGAGCATTAGTCGGGGCAAATTTCAATAATGATGGCACTGCTCTCTATGAAGCAATGTCTGCGTTGTATATTTCCCAACTGATTGGACAACATCTGAGTCTGACACAGCAGTTAATTGTCATCTTGACCTCGATTTTTGCATCGGTAGGTGCGGCCAATATTCCTAATGCGGGATTGGTAACGATGACACTGGTGTTTACTTCTGTCGGCTTACCTACGCAGTACATCGCTTTGCTAGTTACTGTAGACTGGTTTTTGGATCGCTGCCGCACCGCAATTAATGTTATGGGAGATATGACTGTCAGTGCTTTACTTGATGGCAAAAAGCCACGTTCTGTAGACGAGGCTTAGTTTGCCAGCTTTTAGTTGAGTTCAGCAGCCTTTCAAATATCTAATGCTGTTGAGGTCCTTTGGCGTCACATGCTTTAGTCCAGCAACGTTCTAAAAGTTGTAGACGCCAGATCAATACAAAGCGTTGGGGATTCAATACTAATTTAGTATCCCGACTAAATAATGGCTGGTTCAAATACTGCCAAAGAGGAAATTTAATTTGGGTGTGTTTTGAAGTCATAAGAACAAGAAAAATAATATAAAAGTTGTGTCTAGGAATTACCTAATACTGTTTTTCTAGTTAAAGGCTACCCTGCGTTTTTGCTATTGTCTTTGTGGCAATTGCGGAATTCCAGCAAGTGAATCTATGTTGTTTACGCTTTAATACTGAAATTGCACGCGCGATTTTTCTGATTCTAGATCGCCAAGCCGTTGCTGCCATTGAGATTAGATAGGTAAAAAATTACTTAATTAAACATCATTGATGTTGATTTTTTTATTTTGAATTGCTTTTCATTCCACTGTTACCACCCGCCGAATTTTGTCGCTACGAAACCCGATCGCCATTGGACGACGTACCCCCAAAAGTGCTACCAGCAAAGCCAAACTCGCCCGTACCTGAGTTGAGTAGCCAGAGTTTTTCCTGATGCCAACGCGGGGAGTGGAGCATAGACAGCCTCTGCAAGGTATTTATAGAACCCATATCGAAATCTGCAATTCTCAATATTGCGTGAGATTATCTTCATTACACAAGTCTTGAAGTCTATTTGTAGCTTAGACTACTATTTTTTCTTGTTCAGGAACGACTATTTAAGTTTGTATGTAAATTTATGTAACTTGTTATTTTATCCAGTCATAGATAAAACACAATCTTCAACGTAGTCTAATGTAGTACTTTGAAGGAAGAATAATCATGGCTAATCCAGTTTTTACCGATATTTTTGATAGCAACCTAAACGACAATAACACCACAACAGGTACTAATTTAGACGATGTAATCCTTGGTGATAATGGGAACGACATTCTAACAGGCTTGGCTGGTAACGATCTTCTGTTCGGCAATAACGGCAACGATACAATTAACGGTGGATTGGGCAACGATATAATCAACGGTGGAAATGGCAACGATATTCTTATCGGTGGTGCAGGTACTGACACAATAACTGACGGCGATGGCGACGATATCTACAAGTACTTCA
The DNA here is from genome assembly GCF_034530915.1 of Nostoc sp. DedQUE09. Classification (NCBI taxonomy): domain Bacteria; kingdom Bacillati; phylum Cyanobacteriota; class Cyanophyceae; order Nostocales; family Nostocaceae; genus Nostoc; species Nostoc sp. DedQUE09. The sequence continues at coordinate 57,283 of NZ_JAVRCE010000012.1, read as the reverse complement.
GTACTTCTGAAAGTCAGGTAGGTGTGACACGGGATATTCTCACAGATTTCACATCAGGGTTTGACAAGATCGACTTGTCGGCGATAGATGCCGAACTCTTAACTGCTGGCGATCAAGCCTTTAAATTTATCGGTACTGCTGCCTTCACTGGAACTGCTGGCGAAGTACGCTACTTTACGAGCGGCAGCAACCTATTCGTTCAGGCAGAGATCAATAACGACGGTAACATAACCGCAGATTTAGAAATTCAACTGAATGGAGTGGCAACGATCGCTGCGACTAGTTTCATCCTTTAAGCATTTAGGGTTCGTTTTTAGCGATGTCTATGACGGGCTACGCCTACGCATTTAGAGGATGTTTTAAAAGGGTCTTTTGCTCTTATACCGAGACTTTTAAGACATCCTCTTAGACTTCAGCTTAAAATTGCTTAAGTTTTGTCGATTAACCACAAAAAAATTGGGACGGGCAAGATACCCATCCCACAAGAAAAAAGAATTTTTCTCATCAAAAGCCTTGGTTATGTTAATAGCTAAGGCTTTTTCGTTAAGTTAAATTTCTCACTATTTAATAATGAGTGCCCGTTTTACGATGGTTGATGGCAGTAACAGCATCAGGCTTGAGTAATTTCCCTTCGTCCACAGTTGCATACACAACCCAGTGATCGCCACATTCCAGACGTTGGTTGACTGAACATTCCAAATATGCTGATGAATCGGTGAGGATGGTACAACCGTTATCTGCAACTGCTGTACTAAAGTTGGCAAATCGATCTTCCCCAGGCGCGAAAGATTTACGGAAATGCTTCATGTAGTCTTGATGATTGCCTTCAGGTAGAATATTTAAGGCAAACTTACCGCCTGGATACATCAAAGATTCGATCGCTCGCTCTTTAGCGATCGCCACTGTTATTCCAGGTGGGTTGAAGGTAGCTTGAGAAACCCAAGCGCCTAACATTGCGGTAGACACTTCTCCTTGTTTCGCTGTCACCACGCAAACGGAACCAACAATCCGACCAACAGCCTGTTCTACTGGAGTAGCGGCTTGTTGGGGTAGGCGTACCTTTTTAGCCTTTTTCAGTGCTTGGGCAAAGTCTGTACCTAATTCCTCACAGAATTTGAGAGTGACATCATCAGGTTTAAACTTCACCTTCAGGGTGTCAAAACCAAAGCGATATCCAGCATCCCGGAGTTTACCTTCGATTAAGTCAAATGCTTCGCCACTCCAGCCGTAGGAACCAAATACCCCAGCGAGTTTACTGTTGTCACCACTCGATAACACAATCCCTAAAGCAGTATGAATGGGAGTTGGCGCATGACCACCAATGGTAGGAGAACCGATGATAAAACCCTCTGACTGTGCGAGGTTGATGCGAATTTCATCAGGGGTAGCAAATTCGCAGTTGATTGATTTGACTGCGACTCCACCTTTAGTTAGTCCCAGAGCGATCGCTTGTGCTAAAGTCGCTGTATTCCCGTAAGCTGAAGCGTAAAGTAGGGCAACAGAAATCTCGCGATCGTTGTGAGAACGGCTCCACTCTCCATAAGCTTTGGTGAGTTCGATTAAGCTGCTGCGTACTAAAGGCCCATGACCTACAGCATACATTCTCACCTGCAAATCTGATATTTTCTCCAAAGCTGCTTGCACATGAGGAGTTTGGGGAGCCATCAGGCAGTTAAAGTAGTAACGCTGATCTTCTTTGAGCGCTTCCCAGTTATCATCAAACACCTCATCACCACAAAGATGAGTTGCAAATAACTTATCTGTGTAGAGAATTTGGGTTTGCTGGTCGTAGGTACAAAGTCCTTCCGGCCAACGTGGGCTGGGAGTGGGCAGGAATTTCAAAACATGACCCTTGCCTAAATCCAGAGTTTCTTTCCCCCGCATCACCAAGACATTTAAATCTTGCTCTAAGAAAGCAGCACGCAAATTGTTCGCACCAGGAAGAGAACAGACAAAAGTTACCTGTGGTGCCAGTTCTAAAATTGCTTTGAGGGTTGCAACTCGATTGGGGCTAAAATGACCCAGGATTATATAATCCAAACTTTGTAAATCTAAAGTCTGCCGCAATGCCTCTAAATAAATTTCGGTAAAGCTTTCTGGCGGTGGATCAATAAGTGCGGTTTTATCAGCTTCAATTAAATAGCAATTGGAAGTAGTACCTCTTTCAAGTGCGTATTCAATTTCAAACCGCAGACGTGACCAACTACGCGCTCTGATAGCTTTAGTATTGGTAGCAATTGGTAAAACTTGTACGTCGCGTGGCTTGGAATTGGTCATAGCTGTTGGATAAAGTTAGGGAACAGGAAATAGGGAATAGGTTATAGGGTATAGATCATAGGAAACAGGGGATAGTTTTCTTTGCTGTCCCCTGTCACCTGTTACCTCTTGCCTCTTTCTTAGTAGTAATTACCTACTTTGCGATGGCGAACGGCTGTCAATCCATCGTTTTTGGAGACACGACCTTCTTGCACAGTGCAGTATAAAATCCAGTGGTCGCTGCATTCCATGCTGGTCTGTATTTCACATTCCATGTATGCCAGAGCATCAGTTAGAATCGGCGAACCGTTTTTCGCGGTTTGAGTTTTCACTCCCGCAAAGCGATCAGCACCAGGATGCAAGCGCTTGAGGAAATGTTTCTTGAGTTCTTGATAATTGCCTTCTTCTAAAACGTTGAGGACGAAGCGATCGCCTACTTGCATTAAGGAATCAATGGCGCGGTCTTTCGCAACGGCAATTGTGAATCCTAATGGTTGCAAACTCGCTTGTGTTACCCACGATGCCAGCATTGCACTTGAGACATTATCTTTTTTCGTCGTGACTATATATAGTCCACTACTAATCCGACCTAATGCCTTTTCCATGTTGACATCAAGGGACTTGATTTGCTTGATGTTGCGATCGCGCACCAGCAATTGTCCGATGTCTTTACCCGCTTCTTCACACAACTGGAATGTTGAGGCGCTGGGAGTCTCTTTAATCCGAATGGGTGGGAAAGCTTCTTTGATACCAGAGTTGAGAAATTGTCTGCGGATTGTATCAATGGGTTCATCATCCCCACCGTAACATTCAAACAGCCCAATCAGTTGCTTGTTTTTGGCGACAGCTAGCACCGAACTGATACTAGCTTGGGCGGCAGCGGAAGTTGTCGGGGGCATACCAATAATGATGCCTGCTGCTCTCCCGGCTAGTTCTTGAATTTCTTGGCTTTCAGCAGTACTCAGATCCAGTACTTCTACGCCAACGCCAGTTTTCAGGATACCTTCGGCAATTGCGTGACCAAGACGCTCGCCATAACCATATTCTGAGACAAAAAACAAGCCAACTGTTGTTTCTGCTTTAGCTTGTCTTTGGCTCCAATTTTCGTAACACCCAGTCAGAACATCTAAATGGTGGTATAATAATGGGCCGTGACCATTTGCGATAATATTAATCTTTCCGAGATCGCCCATCCGCTTCATCGCATTCAGCAGCGAACGAGCGTTAGGACCCATCAAGCAGTCGTAGTAAAATCTAAAGTCAGCTTCAATCGCTTCTAAATCTTCATCGAAGGTGCGATCGTCACAAAAATGCATCCCAAAAGCATCACAGGTATAGAGAATTTGGGTTTTGCGGTCAAAGCTAAAGATTGTATCCGGCCAGTGCAGGTTAGGCGCACTCACGAATTCCATTTCGTGTCCTTTGCCGATATCGATGCGATCGCCAGTTTTCACAACCCGCTTGGAAAAAGGATCGTGTACTAAGCCTTCCAAAAACTGAAGCGCAACTTTTGAGGCTAAAACAGTAGCTCTAGGAGCTAACTGGAGGACATCTTCTACTAAACCGCTATGGTCTGGCTCTGTGTGACTAACAATTATGTAATCAATTGTTTTGGGATTTACAAGACCTTTAAGGGTCTCTAAATACAGATCGCGAAACTTCTGGTGAGAAGTATCAATTAAAACTGTTTGTTCGCCCCTAATTAGATATGAATTGTAGGTTGTACCGTTTTGCAGTCCGAATTCGATATCAAAGCGATCGCGATCCCAGTCAAGAGAGCGAATCGCCGTTGTGTTAGGGGCAATTTCTACAGTTTGTATAGTTAGCCGATGTTGAGCGTTCTCTGCGTTGGCCTTGCCGGTCGTAGACATCGCTACCATTATTCGTCTCCGAGCGCAAATTAACAGGTTTTTCTTCTGCCCCCATTCTCCCTATTATTTTTATTTGAAGTTGTAATGAATATCAGTTTTTGAAAAGTTTAACTTGTATCAATTATTGCTGTTTTTTAGCAAAAAATATGACTCAAAAAATTTACCAAATATTAATCTATACCTAAATTTTACTGAATGCTTATTTTGGATATTTATCTGGTTTTATCTTAATCCAAAAATATCATAACGATTATATTTTTAACTAGAAAAACATAATTTAAACAATATTAGATTACTGACCAAGCTACAAACTCAAAATTACTTATAATGCTTAATATCGTCAGAGTATATATTTATTAAATAGAAACATTTATTTTTTTTGGTACTCCCTTAATTAGAAAAAGTAGGAAAGGTAGGAAAGGTAGGAAAAGTAGGAAAGGTAGGAAAGGTAGGAAAGGTGTGACAAATCTGATTAGGTTCCAAAAATCATCAAACAAGCTGCTAGCATTAGTTTATTCAATGGATATTCAATATGTTGTTGCCTTAATCATAAATATGATGGCATAGAATATAAACTTTATGTAAAGTCGATAAAACAGATATTTTTTTAGAGATAATTAAGTCAAATTTCCAGAAACTAGTTGAATAAAAAGGAACTAGGCTTGTATATCTTCTTCTGCTCATCCAAATGGAAACTAGCGTCAAAAGGATTTTTAAAGTTTCGATAAACCTCCGTAAGCACAGGAATAATGTTAGGAATTTAATGATACAGTCCTTTATTATCGACTTTAAACATTAATCAAGATAACGCCAACAAATTTTCTTGTTATAGGTATAAACTACAGCTTTAGTCTATCTGATAAATTTACCTATATAGATTAATGATGTAATCTCGATATGCCTAAATTTTTATAAAAATCCATTGTTGATGAAAAACTGCAAACTTTAATAGTGTTCTCAAGCCAATACTTATCGTGTAGCAGCCTTATTAGACGCCAACATCCTTAATACTTGTAGTCGCTTTTTTAGAATGTATGATCAAATACCTAAGTAATGCAGTGTACAGACGTAAATAGATACAAAAATTGATTGTCAAAAGGTTATTGTTTATGGGATGCCGATTAAAAGTGTTTCTCACAGAAGAAGAAAAGCTGACTTTAGAAGAGTTGAGAAAAGCCAAAGATGTTCCTCAACGTACTAAGGATCGCGCTCAAGTTTTACTGTTGAATACTCGTGGCTTAAAAAATGAGCAAATTGCAAAAGGCTTGAATTGGGCGATTTCAACAGTGCGTCAAACCCTTCATCGTTGGGAAAAAATGGGTTTAGCAGGTTTATGGGATGCTCCTGGTCGAGGAGGAAAACCTCGATATTCGGAATCAGATTTGGTTTATCTAGAAAATTGTTTAGCTCAAGAGTCAGAGACTTATAACTCTAAACAATTAGCAAAAAAACTAGCATCTGAACGTCAAGTAAACTTGAGTGCAGATCGACTACGACGGGTACTGAAAAAAAGGGGAAGAAGGTTTGGAAGCACACGCACGCAAACCCAGAAACAGCAAGCATAATTAGCTAACTAAACCATCTTGGACTCGAATAACTTGCAATACTTTTTGCTTAAGGGGGAAAAGGGAAAGGTTTAGGTTTACCTTTACCCCAAGTCCAATAAGCTTTCCTCAGAGCAAAAGAGAGATTGTTGAGTTTATCCGAAAAGTATTGGAATTACTCTTTTCATTTGAGATGCGATCGCTAGATCGTGAATGACCATCACGATTATCTTCTTGACAAATTCCTGCTTTTTGCAGAGAGAGTGCTTGTTGTTGCTTTACTTCTGCACCGGCTTAATCGATATCTTTTTGGCAGGTTTTTGCTTTTTGCAGAGATAGTGCTTGTTGCGCTTCTTTGTGTTAATTGGGTTTAACTGAACGGTATTGCTATAAGCTAACGCGCCTACATATTGCACTATTCTCTGTGTAGACGGTCATTAGTTATCAGTCACTTGTACTGAGCGTACCCCTCCGGGGAAGCAAGCTACGCGTAGCGTCTCGCAGAGAAGCCGAAGTATTAGTCATTTGTGTTTACCAAGGACAAAGGACAATTGACTTAGGACAACCTCACCCAGTTGATGTGCAATCTTATTTGCGTAACAGCTTATATCATGTCCGCCTAATTAGTTATGATTTCCACAGTCATTGCACCCTACCCCTTAATCCCCTCCCCGCTCTTCGGGAGGGGAGACGAAGCGTAGCTTTGGCGGGGTGGGGTTCTTCGGGTTTAGTAAGTAATCAAGCGAACATGATATTATTAGCTGTTGAACTCAAATTAGCTGTGCATTATAGAAAATTATCATGGGAGTTTCCCATAAAACAAAGTCCACTTACACATCACAGTGTCAAGTGGACTTGTTAACTATTTTTAGTGGATCCGAGCAGAGTCGAACTGCTGTCCAAATTGGGTATTGACCCCCCGCTCATTCACAGGTTTAGCCTTTCTAATCCTCAAGGCGGGAATCGTTCATTATCCCGAACGTAGGATGCTCTGATTTAATCTTAGCTAGCAAGCCAACCAGAGAACGCTTACTAGAGCATCCGTTGGGGGTTGGTCTTCAGTCCTTAACGGAGTCAAACTAAAGACGCTCGAACCTGTAAGAGGTTTTTAGGCAGCTGCTACTAGAGCAGGCTTACGAGCAAAGCTAACGATGTTATTCGCATTTACTTTTTGTTTGAGCCTTTGATTTTCGAGAGGAGACTCACTCTCGACCTGAATCACAGAGCAGCGTTCGCCAACCTGTCGAAACCGTGACGGACCCATGCGCTTCATACTTCGATTATAATACGCAATTCTGCAAATGTGTTAATAGACAAAAATTTTTGCTTTATGCAAGTGCTGCTGAGAAACACATGGTGTCTTGGTAGGAGCTTGGCTGGAGATCATCATTATAGTTGGCACACAGGGTGATGTTTTTGTAGCCGTTTTCCTTTAAACACATGATAAATTCGTCACGCCCAAACCAATGTAGGGGAAGATTTTGTAACTCTGTGGCAACGAGTTTGCTGTCTTTCCATTTTTCGTAACGAATCACAGTCGTGTTAAGTTGATTAAGCCAGTCTATCCGAGATGTAGATTGCAAAAGGATTGTTGATCCATCAGGGCAGTCAATTGGCGATCGCTGTTTAACAATGTTCTCTGTTTTAAAATCTTCGATGGGCAACTCTAAATCAATAAAGATTCGCCCTTGTGGTTCCAGATGTCGAGCAAAAGCTTGTAGAGCGGACATAGCAGCAGTTCGGTTTTCAAGCAGCATAAATGAGCCGAAGGAAACTGCGATCGCATTAAATTTACCAGGAATTTCAAGATTTTTTACACAACCTTGATGCAGAACAGGATTTAAATTTCGATCGCTACAGTGCTTTTGACAAGCAGCCAGCATATCTGGTGAAATATCAATTCCCTCAATATTGATACCAGCTTCTAGCAGTGGAATGAGTAATCGTCCCGTCCCAACCATCGCCTCTAAAATTCTGCCACCAATTGACGAAAGGTGTTTTATGTAGTAACTAACATCAGGATAATCTCGATCGATGGGCTTGGTTATTTGATAAACTTCAGTACATAAAGGCCCATACACCGTCAATGTCATCTAGTTAAAAGTCCCAAATACTAAAATAGCCAATTGCTAATCTTAAAATAATTAGCAATTGGCTATATATTACAACGCACTACAAATAAATAATTAGTTATACCCTAAGTTAGTGCTTCAGCACCGCCCACAACCTCAAGAAGTTCTTGGGTAATTGCAGCTTGTCGAGCTTTGTTGTAAGACAGCGTGAGGGTGTTAATCAGTTCACCAGCATTTTCACTAGCATTACTCATAGCTGTCATCCGCGCTGCTAGTTCGCTAGCTGCTGATTCTTGTAGCGCCCGCAATAGCTGGTTACTTAAATACAGGGGCAATAAAGAATCGAGAATCTGTACGGGATCTTGCTCAAAAATCATGTCAGGAGCCAACGTGCGGACTTGGCTAGTCACTTTCTCCCGTTCTACTTCAAATTTACCACCACGGGTTGTCAAGCGGAAGATTTCATCATCGCCTGCTTCTAGACCTTGGGGATCGAGGGGCAGTAAGGTTTGTACCACAGGACGGGAGCTAACTAAGGAAATGAATCTGGTATAGATTAATTCGATGCGATCGACTTCTTCTGAAAGGAACAAGGAAAGTAGTTGATCGGCAATCTGATTGGCTTCTGCTGCGGTGGGAATTTGCTCTAAGCCGCTGTAGGTGGCATCAATTGGCTGATTGCGGCGTTGAAAGTACTGTGTAGCTTTGCGTCCGACGATCACAAATTGATAGTCTAAACCTTCTGCCTGGATTTCTTTAACGCGGTTTTCTGCACGACGGATAACGTTACTATTGTAGCCGCCGCATAGACCACGATCGCCTGAAATAACCAACAACCCAACTGACTTAACTTGGCGTTTTCTCAGTAGAGGTAGGTTTGCTTCTTCAAAGCGCAGACGGCTTTGCAAACCATACAATACTTGTGCCAAGCGATCGGCAAAGGGGCGAGTTGCTAGCACTTGTTCTTGCGCCCGGCGCACTCTAGCCGCAGCTACGAGACGCATGGCTTCTGTAATTTTTTTGGTATTTTTGACCGACTGAATGCGATCGCGTATTGCTTTTAGATTGGGCATATTCTTGTCCTTAGTCCTTAGTCATTTGTCATTTATCCTCTCTTACAAAGTTCTGAGCGGAGGAAACCTCCGATCAGACTTTGCGCTTTGTCACTAGTCATTAGTTATTTACCAATGACTAATGACTAATGACTGATGACTAATTACGCTGCTGCTTTGAAGGTCTTCTTGTATTCGGTAAGTGCTTCCTTTAAGGCAGCTTCTTCTGCATCACCTAGTGCTTTGGAGGCTCTTACTCCTTCGGCATACTTACCAGTCTTTAAGTATTCCCGCAGACCTTGGGTAAAGGTTGTGACTTTATCTACAGGCACATCATCCAAGTAACCATTAATACCAGCGTAAAGAATTGCTACTTGCTCGTATACTGAGAGTGGCGAATTTTGTGGCTGCTTGAGAAGTTCGCGTAACCGTTGACCCCGTGCCAACTGGTCTTGAGTGGCTTTATCTAAGTCAGAAGCAAATTGAGCGAAGGCTTGCAGGTCGTCAAATTGGGCTAGTTCCAATTTAATTTTACCGGCAACTTTTTTCATTGCTTTGGTTTGCGCCGCAGAACCCACGCGGGATACAGAAATACCTGGGTTCACAGCCGGACGGATACCAGCGTTGAACAAGTCAGAAGATAGGAATATCTGACCATCGGTAATAGAAATTACGTTGGTGGGGATGTATGCCGAAACGTCACCAGCTTGGGTTTCGATGATTGGTAGGGCGGTCATGCTGCCTTTACCTAATTCGTCACTTAGCTTTGCTGCTCTTTCTAGCAAGCGGGAGTGAATGTAGAATACATCTCCGGGGTAAGCTTCGCGTCCGGGTGGACGACGCAGCAACAGGGACATTTGGCGATAAGCTTGGGCTTGCTTGGAAAGATCATCATAAATTACCAGGGTAGCTTTGCCTTTGTACATAAAGTACTCAGCAATAGTTGCGCCTGTGTAGGGAGCTAGGAATTGCAAGGTTGCTGGGTCACTGGCGTTAGCAGCGACGACGATGGTGTAGTCGAGTGCGCCTTTTTCTTGCAATGTCTGCACCACGTTAGCTACGGTGGAAGCCTTTTGACCGATCGCAACGTATACACAAATTACATCTTCTTCTTTTTGGTTGATGATTGTGTCGATTGCGATCGCAGTTTTACCTGTTTGGCGATCCCCAATAATCAATTCCCGTTGACCACGACCGATAGGAATCATTGAGTCAATAGCTGTGATCCCCGTTTGCATGGGTTCGTGTACTGACCGACGAGCAATGATACCGGGTGCTGGAGATTCAATCAAACGGCTGTCTGAGGATTTGATGTCTCCTTTACCATCAATGGGACGACCCAAAGCGTCTACAACTCGTCCAATTAAGGCTTCTCCTACTGGAATCTGGGCAATTCTACCAGTAGCGGTTACGGAACTACCTTCTTGAATTTCTAACCCTTCACCCATAAGCACCGCACCCACGTTGTCTTCTTCCAAATTCTGGGCGATGCCAACTGTGCCATCTTCAAATTCTAAGAGTTCCCCAGCCATAGCCTTTTCCAGACCATAGATCCGGGCAATACCGTCACCTACCTGTAGGACTGTACCAACGTTAGCAACTTTGACCTCTTGATCGTATTGCTCGATTTGTTGTTGGATAATGCTGCTAATTTCGTCAGGTCTAATTGATATGCTCATGTGTCTATCTTGTTTGCTTTCGAGACGGAAAAATTAATTCAGTTAGAGGTTAAGAGTTAGGAGTGATGAGTTAAGAGTGAGTAGTGATGCGTTAAGAGTGATGAGTTAAAAAAGTAAAGGTTAAAAGTTAAAAGTCAAAATAAATTATTGTTTACTTAACTCCTAACTCTTAACTTCCAACTCCTAACTCCTAACTTCTAACCTCTAACTCCTAACTTCTAATCCTAACCTTCTAGCTATTAGTTAAGCGCAATGAAAGGCGACGCAGCTGACCCCTGATACTGGCATCAATTACCTGCGAACCTACTTTAATGATCACACCACCAATTAACTCACTGTCTACCCTGGTTTCTAGTTCTACCTGGCGAGCATTAGTTATGGCAATGACTTTTTCTGTAATTGCCTGCTGTTGAGCTTCTGTGAGGGGAACGGCTGAAACTACTTCCGCTAATACGGTTTGATTCAGCTGCCGCAACAGCGCCAGATATTGTTGAAAAATCGATTCCAAGAATGCAATGCGGCGTTTGTCTACTAGTACCAACAAAAAGTTGCGTAAGTAGGGGTTAGAGCCTTCACCGAGTATTTGTTTGATGAGAGCTTTTTTGTTCTCAGCCTGAATAAACGGGTTGCTGAAGAAGTTTTGTAGCTGTTTGTCTGCTCTTAAGAGTCCCAGTAAAGTACGCGCATCTTCCCCGAACTCTTCTGTCAAATTTTTCGATTGCGCTATTGACAAAAGTGCCTGTGCGTAAGGTTGGGCTACTTCGGCTGACGCTACCTGACTTGTCATACATTGCCTCCCAGTTGTGCGATGCTGCGATCAATTAAACTTTGTTGAGCATCGTCAGCAATCCCGCCTTTGAGTTGTGATTCGACTTTCTGCAATGCTAGTGTAGCAACTCGTTGCCGCAGTTGAGCGATCGCTCGCTCTGTTTCGGTGTTTAAATCTGCTGCTGCCGTTTGTTTCAGGCGTTCTACGTCTTGCGCTGCTTTCGCTAACAAGGCTTCTTTCGTCTTTTGGGCGTTTTCTGTAGCAGATTGGCGGATGCGTTCTGCCTCTGCCTGAGATTGCTTCAATTGCTCTTGCGCTTGGGAAAGGGCAGTCTTTGCCTCTTTTAAGCGCCCTTCTGCTTCCTGAATTGCAGTGGCAATATTGGATTGTCGCTCGTTCAGGATATTGCTTAAAACCTTACGTCCGAAGTAGAATAATATGCCAATCAGAATCGTTAGATTGATCAGATTGGTTTCAAAAATGTCTAGGTTTAGACCGAAACCACCTTCTGCTGCGCCTTCTGCCAATTCAGAGTGAACAGCGTTCGCTTCTGCGGCAAGTAATAAGAATGTGCCCATGATACCCATTTACAAGTGCGCTGCTCGCTTGCTAATACGTTGTATTTTCCCAAGGGGAAATAAAGTATCTTTATCTCGTAGGGAAAAAGTGCCTTTTTTTGACACTTAAATTTTGCGCTCTGGACTAGGGGCCCAGTTGCGCGTATGCTTTCACAGAGCCAGTTTAGTTAGCTTATCTAACTGGAGTTGGCCCCAATAGTTTTTCTAGAATCTGCCTGCTTAGAGCATCAACTTGTTGCTCTAAGGTACGAAAAGCTTCTTGCTTTTGTTGTTCTATTTCAACAGAAGCTTGTTCTCGTTGAGACTGAGCTTCTTTTTGGGCTTCAGCAATTTTCTCGGCAGTAATTTTCTTAGCTTCAAGTTGAGCGGCTTCTACGGTAGCTTGCGATTGTCTGCGAGCGTCTGCGAGTTGTTGCTCATATTCGGTAGCCAAGCGCTCGGCTTTAGCCAAGCTCTCCCGCGCCTCAAGGGTATTCGTTCGGATATAACTATCGCGATCGTCTAATACCTTGGTCAGTGGCTTATAGAAAATTGCATTCAACAAAGCTGCTAGTAGCAGGAATTGCAATGCCATGAAGGGCAAGGTAGCATCGAAATCAAACATTTGTCTCCTCTTTGGCTGGAGTAGCAGTTTTCATGGCTAGCAACGTCATCCAACCTTTCGTATTTTAGAGACCCATAGCCAACAAGGGTCAACTGAACATTAGAAATATTACGATACCCAAAAGATTTTGATTGTAGAGGCGTGATGGTTCACGTCTCCACACTCACAAAAATTTCAGGTATTAGCCGAAGGGGTTAGCAAACAGTAATACCAGGGCAATTACTAGACCATAGATAGTCAAGGATTCCATGAATGCCAAGGTTAATAGCAGAGTACCGCGAATTTTTCCTTCTGCTTCAGGTTGACGAGCAATACCTTCTACTGCTTGTCCAGCAGCGTTTCCTTGACCAATACCAGGGCCAATTGCAGCTAAACCAATCGCTAAAGCAGCAGCGAGAACTGAAGCAGCCTGAACTAATGGATCCATGTTGATTTTCCTTGCTTTGATTACAAAACTACAAAAGTACGTTAACAATTAACAAACGTGGTTTTCACGCTGCACATGAGTTCTTTGATCGCTCTTTGCGATGTTTTGAGCGAATATGCTCTTGGAACTGTGCTATCAACTGAGAAGCTTAACAGTTATCAGTTATCAGTTATCAGTTGTCAGTTTCGCCGCACCCTTGATAACTGTTGACTGTTGACTGGTTTAATGCTCCTCATGTTCATCTCCGCCATGCCCCTCCATTGCCTCATGAATGTATGCTCCGGCTAGGGTGGCAAAAACCAGGGCTTGAATGGCACTGGTAAATAAACCCAAGGCCATTACAGGCAGAGGTACAAATAGAGGAACTAGCAGCACCAGCACCGCTACTACCAATTCATCCGCCAAAATATTACCAAATAGCCGGAAGCTTAGGGAGAGGGGCTTAGTGAAATCTTCAAGAATTGCGATCGGCAACAAAACAGGTGTTGGCTCTATATATTTCTTAAAGTAGCCTAAACCCCGTTTGCTAAAACCTGCGTAAAAGTACGCTAAGGAGGTCAGCAATGCCAATGCGACAGTCGTATTGATGTCATTGGTGGGAGCAGCTAATTCGCCTGAAGGCAGCTTGATGAGCTTCCAGGGAATTAGTGCGCCTGACCAATTCGATACGAAAATAAACAGGAACAGTGTGCCAATAAATGGCACCCAAGGGCGGTACTCTTTCTCACCAAGTTGGTTTTTTGCCAAATCACGAATAAATTCTAAGGCGTATTCCATCAAATTCTGGATGCCCTTGGGAATTCTTTGTGCGTTGCGAGTAGCAGCTATTGAAGCCACTACTAGAATACTAATCACAAACCATGAGGTAAGAAAAACTTGCCCATGAATTTTAAGATTGCCCAACTGCCAGTAGAAATGATGTCCTACTTCTAATTCGGCGAGGGGAAAAGAATTAAAGGCGTTTAAGACACTAAGCATTTGCATTCTTCAAGCATTTTCCCCAACGAGCGAGGATGGGATTACTATCTTTAGTGAGCCTGACTTTTTAAGAATCAGGAATGAACGCAATTTGCACCATATAGACGAAGAGGGTGGCTTTGTAAGTTAGAAATCCCAAAAAAATGGGCAAAATCTGTAGCTCACGCCATTGAGTTGCCACGATCATCACTCCAATAAACAGAGCAAAACGAGTTTTGCTCAGACTGGTTTTCTGACTACCAAGCTGCTCAACGTCTCTAGCCAACATTTTTAAGTAAACCACACCTGTACACGCCCCAATTAAATAATTTAGGGCAATGTTTAAGGAATAAAAAATCCACACAGAGATAAAAATAACCCCCGTCAAGACAAGCGTGATTACCAACAATCGCTGGAAGAGTTCATGGAACTCTTGCATGGAGTTACCTGATTCTGTGCCTCCAGAACCAGTTTTAGCATCTTGTTGCGTTGTCGGAGTGGGCGCAATTGATTCGTCTGACAAGCTCACGGGACTTGAAACCAGTACAGTTAAATATGATGACTGCACATTCAGTCAGCTGAATCATATCATGATGCGGTAACAATACTTTAGGAAAAAACAATTAACTTCTTGTCAACATCAGAGAGTAAGTACCGACAGATTAAAGCCTACAGTAGTTTTACCAAGTCCGCCGAGGTGGGCTTGGTGAAAAGTAAGGGTTTTATAGGATATTGATAAATCGAGGGCAGGCAAGATGCCTACCCCACATGAGTTTTGGGTTGAATATACCTCTCGATTAAATTATCTTGGCAGTCCGCAGACCGAACAGCAATCCTACAGATAAGCCAAAGAATAAACCCAAGAAGACGATATAAGATACAATTGCAAACATTTATTGCTCTCCAGAATACTTCCTAAATCTATTGAATCATTAGTTGTTGGGTATTGGGCATTGGGCATGGGGCATGAGGGTAGAGGATAAATACTTACAACTTCTTTGCTGCTTGCCTGCTTCTTACCAATGCCCTATGCCCATTTCCTAGATTGCGATACAATACAGCCCACGGACGCTTGTTTGGGGTTGGGCAATGACTTCTGTAATTAATGTAAATCTACCAGAGCAGTCTTATGAGATTGCGATAACTTCGTTGAGCTACGCTAACGCACCTTCGAGTTTAGATCAACTGGGTCAACACATGGCCAGTCTCAATCTAGGCAAGAAGGTACTGCTAGTTTCTAATCCGACGATTTTTAAGTATTTTGGCGAAAGAGCAATTACATCCCTAAAATCTGCTGGATTTGAAGTTGCTAGTTGTACTTTACCACCTGGTGAACGCTATAAAACCCTCAATTCCATTCAAAAACTCTACGATGTAGCCTTAGAAAACCGCCTAGAACGTTCTTCTACGATGGTGGCTTTGGGCGGAGGTGTAATTGGGGATATGACTGGCTTTGCAGCTGCAACTTGGCTACGTGGTATTAATGTTGTCCAAGTGCCTACCTCTTTGTTGGCGATGGTAGATTCGGCAATTGGTGGCAAAACTGGCGTGAATCATCCCCACGGTAAAAACTTAATTGGGGCATTCCATCAACCGCGTTTGGTTTTGATTGACCCAGATGTGTTAAAAACTCTACCTATGCGCGAGTTTCGGGCAGGAATGGCAGAAGTTATTAAGTACGGAGTGATTTGGGATGCCGAATTGTTTGCCCAGTTAGAAGCAAGTAAACGCCTCGACCAACTCCGCTATGTAAAACCTGACTTAATAACAAACATATTAATGCGCTCTTGTCAAGCAAAAGCTGATGTTGTTGGCAAAGATGAGAAAGAAGGCGGATTACGCGCAATTCTCAACTATGGACACACCATTGGTCATACAGTGGAAAGTTTGACTGGTTATCGTTTAGTAAATCATGGTGAAGCGGTGGCTATTGGTATGGTAGCAGCCGGTCAAATTGCTGTGGATTTAGGACTGTGGCAAAAGGAAGACACAGAACGTCAAAATGCTTTAATTCAAAAAGCGGGTTTACCGACTCAGTTACCAGATGGGGTAGATATTGAAGCAATTATTGAGGCGTTGCAATTAGATAAGAAAGTCCAAGCCGGCAAAGTTCGGTTTGTTTTACCAACAGAGATTGGTGTAGTAACAATTACTGATGAAGTGCCATCGGATATTATTCGGCAAGTGTTGCGAGGAATGTAAACACTTTGAAGAAGAATTCAGGAGTCAGAATAAAAGTTAGTTGCTCTGTCCTTCAATTACGAATTAATGAGCCATGGTACTCCAAGCCAAAAATCAATTAACTTTGCAAGAGTTCTTGAATCTTCCACTAGGCGAGGGAGATATCACCTACGAACTTATTGATGGTCAAGCAAGTCCTAAGATACAAGCAAAAAAATTCCACTCGAAACTTACCCGTGCCCTTCTCAATTTAATTGAGCAATGCTGTGAGGCAAAAGGAGAAGTTTGCCCAGAATTAGCTATCGCATTAACTTGTCGAGGACGAGATTGGATGCCAATACCTAATATTTTATATATTTCTAATGAACGTTTACCCCTTGATTGGGAGTAAGAAGGAATATGTTCTATTCCTCCTGATTTGGTGATTGAGATTATTTCACCAGGGCAAACCTTTGGACAAATGGCGGCTAAAGCCAAAGACTATTTGGATGCTAAGGTGCTACGGGTGTGGGTATTAGATAGTAAAGCCAGAAGCATTACTGTTTTTTATCCAGATGCAGCACCACAAACTTATATGGGAGAAGAACTACTTACAGATTCTTTGTTTGAAGGACTGCAATTTACTGTTGAACAGGTGTTTTAAAAGGCGAAAATTCCATTCACTACTGAATAGCACAATTCTCTTGCTTTAAACATCCATCAAAATTTAAAGTCATGGAAGGTTTGCCTAACTTTAACCAGTTGCTTGGGCAACTTATCTGGTTAATTTAGATGGTAGCTGTATTTACGCTGTACTGTACTAATAGTTTAGCTGATTAATCATCCATTTGTAGGAGGTAATTAGTAAAGGAATAAGTGTAATTTATTTATAATCAGACCAACACTAATATGCTTGGAAGCTGTATTCACTCAAAAAATATATCAACTATGTTAAACCTAATAATCACCGGATGTATAAAAATAAAACCTTTGGTGCTTTCAACAACTTTTTTACTGGCTGTACAGACTTCTGCCAATGCTGAACAAGCATTTCCTAGTTTGACTCCAAGACAAGCTCAACATTTATCGCGTGACTTGGTTCCATATAATTCTCAAGAATTTTTTAGACAAGGAAAAGATTCAATTGAGAGAGAAATTCAAATTCTTAATCAAAGGCAACAGCGCCCAATTAAACCTATTCTTAAGATTGATTCGGTACCGCAAAGCAAAAAACCACATACTCAACAAAAACCCCAACCTCTTATCTAAGCGAGAATCATCACCCTTCTATGGCTCCTGCTAGTGCTGTTAATTCTTAAGCTGTAGCACATAAGCTATATATCTATGCATCACAACCACTATGCTTTGCTTGTGGTTAACAGAGGTTTTGTATTTTCAATAAATTTTGTTGCAAAATTTTACAATCTTATTCGTCTAGCAAACTCATTAACGCTTGAATTTCAACGTCTTGCTCTTGCGGCTCTGATAATTGAGACTGTAGCTTTAATAATTGACTCTGTAATTCTTCTGCTACATGAAGCATCTCAGACTCTTGGGCAATTTTTAGCTGATTTTCTTTAATTTTGATTTGTTTAAGCAAGTTATTTTCAACATGAATTGAGTTGTAATGTTGAGCAATCATAGCTTTACATTTATTATCAATCTATGGAGTGCGATTTAATTTTCTATCTATGTATTATTCCACACTTTTGTCATTTTTTAAATATCTGGTGATTTAATCTTGATTGTTCATAGTTTTTAGCCTGTTCTGCTCTCAAAATTTTGCAAATATTGACTTAAGGGACTTTCAGCTAAACAACATCTCATATTGAGGGCGCACATTGGTGTCCCTCTAATACAAATGTACGAATAATTTGGGATAATTTCTTTTTTATAAGTTTTTAATCAGAGAAGTTGCAATGCAAGATACTCGTGAGGGCGTATAGCGAGCTGTGCCAGTTTACCTTTGTAGCATATCTATATTTTTATGGGTTTTTACAAAAATGGAAATCATGAGATAAAATTATTTGACTTGGAGCAATGTTTTAGACAACATACATTAACTTGTCTGTTGATTTTCCAAGTCTTGTAGATATATTAAATATTCTTGTTGTGAACAGTATGGATTTAAAGTTTATCAAGAAAAAGATGTATTTTTTTATAAAAATTATTTCTACAGTGCTTATAACAAGCGCAATTGGATTAGAATCGTGGAATATTTATGCAGTAATAACTAATATTAATGTGCCCAGCAGCCTTAATCCAATTTTTTGGATTGAGCGTTTTGCCATGATGAGCCATTTTATTGAGAGCATTATAGCAGCTTTTTATGCACCTTCAAGACAAAAGATACCAATAAAATATGCAACTTATACTTTTTTTGTCGGCACAATTGGGTTATTAGAACTATTTGGTCAACAGGATGACTATTGACGCTTCTACGCCTTGAAGGTATGGGTTTTTGGATTAGATTGGTTAGTAAAATTATGCGATCGCACCCTAAGTACAATACATTATTAAGTTATTAAATATACTCTAGCAGACCAAATTCAGCTATGGGGTTTCCCAATCAATGTAAGTAACTAATAAATCTGGCACTCAGAAGGGAGTATAGTTTGTATAGTTAGCTTTTTGCTGAAATTTTAGTTTGACACTAAGGAATTAAAAAATGTCTACTGATACTGACATAGTTACTTACGTTGAAGAAAGTGAATTTGATGTTGTTTTAAATGGAAGTGAAGAGAAAGTTGTTGTTGTTGATTTTACTGCTACTTGGTGTGGCCCCTGTCGCTTAGTTAGTCCGTTAATGGATCAACTTGCTGAAGAATACAAAGGTCGCGCTAAAGTCGTTAAGGTAGACGTTGACAGCAATAAGCCCATTTTCAAAAAATTCGGTCTTCGCAGTATTCCAGCAGTTTTAATTTTCAAAGATGGTATTTTAGCAGAAACTATAGTAGGGGTTTCTCCTTACGAAGACTTTAGTAATGCTGTTCAGAAGCTTCTTTAGATAATTCGTAATTCGTAATTCGTAATTCGTAGATAGCATCATTAAGAATTACGAATTATTTTCAAGATTACTTTTTCGCCTATAATGCGCTTGCAGTAAACCACTTGGATATTGTTTTGAGTTAATCAGCTCCAATTTTTCTTCAGGGGTAGGTGGTGGGAAAAGATATATACCGCCACCTAAGATAGTTGGAATAATTGAAATAATATATTCGTCAATCAAGCTGTGCTGAAGAAACGAATTGATTAATTTTCCGCCACCAACTAGCCAGATATTTTTAAAACCTTGAGCCTCTATATTAGCTAACGCCTGTTTTACTGGGTCAGAAATAAACACAACGTCCTCACGATCAGATTGGAGATGACGCTGGGTGAATACAAAAGATTTTTTTTCTGGATAAGGCCATCGATCAAAACCCAGCCCTACTTCATACGTCTTGCTACCTAAGACGATCGCATCAATCGATTCGTAAAAATCAGTGTAACCGTAGTCTTCATCTTCTGTATCAAGGAGGGATAGCCAATCAATTCCGCCATCGCTGCGAGCAATGTAGCCATCCAAACTAGCTGCAATGTAGAGTGTAACTTTTGTCATTGTGCTTGTGAATTTGGTAGTTTTCACTCAATGAGTTCAAGCGATGCCTGTGGCAACGCGAAGCGCGATCGCAGGCTTATTTTTTATACAGCATTTTAGCCCTTGATGGTTTATATGACAAAAGAGCAATCGCTTACCTAATTACTTAGGTTTTTTGATTATGCGATTTAAACCGACCTGTAATAAATTCTCGCTGAGATAAATGCTTCGTATTGCGTTTGGTAACTCGTTCTCGCCACATCTTGAAACTAGATTCTTTCATTTCGCGCCTCATTATGGCGATTACCTGTTTCTCCAGTAGCCCAAACTAAGCCTCAATAGCATCAAAAGATGTTCTATCTTCCCATGCCATTTCAATGATGCGATCTATGGTTTCCGAATCTAGGTTAGGGAGCTTCATTTTTTTGTTAGCAATTAGTAAATCTGAGCTATGTATCTATATATTTTACTTTTCGTTTTGAAGAACCATTGTGTCTGCTGCACCCAGTTGCAGAGCATAAAGGTTGGCATAAACACCTTGCTGATTAACGAGTTCGGCGTGAGTACCTTGTTCTACAATTTGTCCCTGCTGAATTACTAAAACCTGATCTGCCTGCGTAACTGTACTGAGGCGGTGGGCAATTACAAAACTAGTACGACCTTGAAGCAAACGAGCGATCGCACTTTGTACTAGTGCTTCTGTGCGGGTGTCAATACTGCTGGTGGCTTCATCAAGAATCAGAATTTGGGGATTAATTAATACCGCACGAGCAATACTGATTAGTTGTCGCTGTCCTTGGCTCAGAGGCGCTCCCCGTTCACCTAATTGAGTTGTATAACCCTGTGGTAGTGAAGTAATGAACTCATGCACATTTGCCAGTTGTGCAGCCGCTTCGATATCAGCTTGGGTGGCGTAAGGAGCGCCAAAAGCTATATTTTCGGCAACAGTACCAGTGAACAAAATATTATCTTGCAGGACAATACCAATTTGACGGCGCAGACTTGCTTGAGTCACGCTACGCACATCAATATTATCAATTTTCACCGCACCGCTTGATACATCATAGAAGCGCAAAATCAAGTTAATAATTGTACTTTTTCCTGAACCGGTTGGCCCGACTAATGCAACCATCTGTCCTGGATAGGCGTGTAAATTCACGCCTTTGAGAACCAGTTGATCTGGATTGTAGCCAAATTTGACATTCTCGAATGTCACCTCACCTTGAATGGGCGGCATTTCTGTGGCATCGGGTGCATCTTTGAGTACTGATGGTTCATCTAATAGTAGAAATATTCGCTCTAATCCGGCGAAAGCAGATTGAGCTTGAGTATAAAACTGACTAAGAATTTGGATAGGGCGGAAGAACTGCTGGACATAAAGTAAAAAGGATGTCACTACACCTACTGTTACAACTCCTGTTACCGCCAGATAACCGCCATAGGCTAGTACGCCTGCGGTTGCTAATGTGTTGAGAAAATCGATCGAGGGTAAAAAAGCTGAAGTAATTGCCACAGCCTCAACGTTGGCATCTCTATTGGCGGCGTTAAGAACGTCGAATTCTTTGATATTCATCTGTACGCGATTAAATGCTTGCGCTTCTCGCACGCTGCCAATATCTTCTTCTAACTTGGCAGAAAGCTCCCCAATAGTTTGTCGGGTGACGCGAAATCTGACTCTTGCCCAACGTGCAAATAAACTTGTGGTAAAAATCATCAGTGGCACAACTAGATTGCTCAATAAACCAAGTTGCAGGTTGATTGAGAGCATGGCAATTACAATGCCCACCAAACTGAAAGTATTGCCCAGCATTTGGGCGATCGTCAGTCCAAATGCTTGATTCACGGTGTTGACATCATTGAGCAATCGGCTCATTAAATCGCCTGCTTCGCTGCGATCGAAAAAGCTGAGTGGCAGACTTTGGATTTTAATGAAAATATCTTGCCTCAATTGAGCCAGCAATCGCTGCATAATCCAGCCGACTCGAATAATTTGACCCCGAATTGCTAAAACACTAAGTCCATAGTTCAGCCCTAGTAGTCCTAACAACAGCAGCAGTCCTTGCAAATTACCTTGTGCAATCAGATGATCGATCGACCAGCCGAGAAAGAATGGCCCAACGGCCTGAGTTATGGCACCAATTAATACTAATGTCAGGGCGATGGGAATTTCTTTGCGATAAAGTAGTACGTATTGTAAAAAGCGCCGCAGGGTGGAAAGTTGCTGACTCGCGTTTTCCTCAGATGCAACAACGGGAACAGTGCCTCTCATTTTTTCTCCTTCGGCTTTACCTGAGATTCCAAAATCACACCGTAGAGTGGACTGGTTTGCATCAATTCTTCGTGAGTGCCTTGTGCTACCAAACGTCCTTTATCCATGAGAAAAATGCGGTCGGCATTTTTCACGGTGCTAATACGTTGAGCTACTACAAAGGTTGTACAAGCTTTTTGACGCATTAAGCCATCTAGTTCGGCTTGAATTTGGGCAGCAGTTTTGGCATCTACAGCCGAGGTACTATCGTCCAAAATCAGAATGCTGTAATCGGTTAGTAAGGTACGAGCGATCGCAATTCGCTGCTTTTGTCCACCAGATAAACCCACGCCTCGTTCACCCACAATCGTCTCGTAGCCATCGGCTAGACCGCTAATAAAATCGTGCATTTGGGCGGTTTTCGCAACTTCAATCACTTGCTCTAAGGTGGCATCAGGTTTGGCATAGGCAATATTTTCGCGGATTGTGCCAGAAAAGAGGGTGGTTTCCTGAAAGACAATACCAATATGCGATCTGAGGCTTTTGAGTGTGAAACTTTTTATATCTCGTCCATCAATGCGAACTGCTCCCTTGGTGACATCGTAAAAGCGGGGAATCAAGTTCATAATTGTGCTTTTTCCCGAACCAGTCATTCCGAGAACGGCGATTAGCTCGTTAGGCTTGGTTTCAAAGGATACTTCTTTGAGAGTTTCGCTTGTCGCTCCGGGATAGCGAAAGGAAACATTTTCAAAGGTAATTCTACCACCACAGGTGTCAAAGGGTACAGCACCGGGGCGATCGCGAATTTCTACCTCTGCATCTACAACTTCGTAGACACGTTCGGCGGAAGCTGCTGCTTGAGCGATCGCGGGTGCGGCAAATCCAATCAACAAAATCGGTTGGAGAATCAACGCTAGGTAGGAGTTAAACGCCACCAGTTCGCCAATGGAAAATCTGCGCCCAATCACCTGCGCTCCCCCGTAGGCGAAAACTGCCAGTGTTACCAAATTACTCAGCAAGAATATCAAGGGGAAGGTATCGCGGATGGCGCTAATGGTCTTCATGTTTGCCTTGACTAGGCCATCATTGAGAGTTGTGTAACGCGACCTTTCGGTTGACTCCCGCACAAAGGCTTTTACTACGCGAATTCCTAGCAAGTTCTCTTGCAATATAGCATTGAGGTTGCTCAGTTGCTCTTGTACTTGCCGAAAAAGTTTGTTATTTCGGCTGACGAATCGTGCCATTAACCATGCGGTTATTGGCACTGCTGTTAGGCTAATCAGTGCTAATTGCCAGTTCATCACCAGCAAAACCACCGAAATACTCACCAATGTCACAACTGAACTGACGACCTGAATTAAACTAGTACCAACAAAGGTACGAATTTGTTCAATGTCGCTGGTGACACGGGTTAGTAGTTGGGAAGTCTGCGCCTGGTCATGAAAGCTGAAACTGAGATTTTGAATTTTGCTGAAAATTTTGTTTCGCAGGTCATAAGCAACACCCTGAGACGCTGCTTCTGCTAAATAGCTTTGTCCAAAGTTAAATACACCACGAGCGATCGCCGCGACTACCATCCAGGCGGCGCTATATAGCACAATTTGGAGATTTTTTGGCGCGATTCCCTCATCAATTCCCCACCGAAATAGTTGTGGAGTGAGTGCGTTTGCGATCGTCAACAGCAACAGGCTGACCAATGCTCCAAGCGAAGTCCATCGGTAAGTGCTTAAACTTTTAAGTACGCGCTGGGTTGCCTTTATCGACGAATTTTCCTGGAGTTCTGGTTGCTGAACCACTACAATTGACCCCTGTATCTTTGGAAAATTATCGTACTTTGATTGTAAAAAAACAATTAGCCATTAGAGAGTGGCGAATGTGAGATTATAGAGCAACTCTCCTATTCGCGGTGAAAATTCCGAGTTTTGGGACAGTGGTATCCGAGAATACCTGCTTGGCAAGCACTGCGGCTAATCAATTTCAATACCGAAGAAAACCAAAGAACAAGAATAATGGCTCAAAATTTTCATAGCAATTCCCAGCTTCCCTTAGATATTTCATCTGCTATCAGTCGCACAGCAAAGCCAAGTTCTGAGTTCTACTCTCTTTTTTCTGAAGAAGAAGTTTCAGGGATAATTCATGCATTAGAAGTCAGACGAGAAGTCCCTCTCAAGTATTCTTATAAAGGGAGAGGTGCAAAAATTTGGAACGATTTTTATCTGAAACACGCTATTCCTAGATGGTATGGAAGAGCAAATGTAGAAATTGACCTTTTAAAAGAAAATTTTAAATACCTGAATAGTAATATAAAAGCTGGCGATAGAGTAAATATTATAGACGTTGGTGCAGGTAATTCATATCCAGTTAAAAAGTTTATCTGCAAACTAAATCAATTAAAAAAGGTTAATAAATATATTGCTTTAGATATTAGCGAAGAATTGCTTCATGTCTCCAAAAGTAATTTCAAAAAATGGTTTCCATTAATCGATTTTCTCAGTTCCACAATTGATATAGAAAGTAGTTGTGTACCCAAAAGTTTATTCCAAAATCAAGCTAGCCTTGAAATTGACGACACAGCCAAAATATTTTTACACTTAGGAGTTACCATTGGAAATCATCAAAATAGAGATCAGGTGTTCAAAAACTTTAGAGATAGCATGGGAAAAAATGATCTTTTAGTATTTACTAATGAAACTGGTTCTAACTCAACATGGGATGGAGTAGTTAGAGGTGGCTGCAAGTATCATGTAGAAGAAGTATATGAATGGGTTCAAAAGAAGATTGGGATAAAATCTGAAGATTGCGAACTAGTCAGAAAATATGATTTAAAAACAGATAGTATTGTTGCTAATCTGAAACTACGTCATGATTACACTATAAATTTTAGTCGAATGGGTGTAGATAAAAATATTGAAATCTCTAAAGGTGAAGAGATTACTATTTGGCGACATCACAAGTATGAAATACCTAAACTATTGCAAGAGCTAGAACGTTCTGGACTACAACTTATTCACTATACTACTAACAAATACAAATCACATATTATGGTGATTTGTAAAGTTGCCAGTAACTAAGCTTTTCAATTAGACTTGCTCTGCGATCTCCAAAACAGTAAGTCTACAGCAAATTGGATATTACTCAATACGCTTGAGTTAGTGCCACAAACCTTAAACTGCATAGCTTGGAGAGTTAAGATTCAAAGCCTCTCTCCTTTTAGGAGAGAGGTCAGGTATATTGCATACAAATGAGACGCACTATAACGAAAATTTTTCCGATCCGTATCTAATGTGGTATTAAATATTTCTGATGATGCTAAAAAATCAGTTTAACTTGCTTTGGTATCAATTAAATATACATCAAACGTGGTCTAGGCTCAGGAACTGGACGCCCCAAATCTTTAGCAGTTTCTATCCATTCTTGCACAACTAATTCTACATTATGCAGTGCTTCTTGATAAGTATCACCGTCAGCAGCACAGCCTGATAACTCTGGAACTTCAGCAATAAAAGCTCGATCTAATTCACTCCAGTAGAGAATAATTTCATACCGAAACATCGTTTTTACTTCCTAGCTTATATTTGAGAATCACTGCCCGAACTTGTTTAATTTGATAACTTTTGGCTTTTCCTTTTTTATGTTGCAGGTTCAATATCTCCTCAACATCAGCTTTGACAAAAATACGATGATCGCCACGAATCCGTTCTTCAAAGCCTAATGTATATAAAAGTTGCCACAGTTGGGCGAAAGGGATATCTGTATCAGAAGTCCCAGAGAGAATTTTGTCTAAGAGTTTGTCTTGCTGACTCACGTTTTTCTGACTGCTTTAATGTTTCTATAGTCTCATATTTATTTAAAATCAGGGTATCCAAAAGCAAATCTATAATTTTGCTCCTGAGTTAGAACATCCCTGATGACAATGACTAGTCCAGTTATAGGGCAAACTTTAGGCTTGGATACTGCTCTGCTAATTGACTTGATTTTAAATAATACTAATTATTTGGATGTTACAGATAATTTCTTTGAAGCGATATTTTGCAGTGAGTTTAATTTTGTAACATCAGTTGCGCCTCTAGTAAAGTGTATTATTTATCTTGACGAATGATGCTCATCTATCCTTGATACTGGGGTTAATAGCTTTAATATCGGCTCAATTTATACTTTTACGACTTTTCTAGAATCCTTTAGCATAGCCTTCTATAGGAAAGTATCGCCAATTTATCAGTGATGTAGGCAACTACAGAGGACAAATTATTGAGATTGCTCATATCATAATGCTGAGGTATAAATCCATCTCACTCAATATTGATATTTAGTAAAAAATATTACACAGCTATGAAAAACCAACTTCTGGGTGCAGTTGCATTTTTAACCACGATTAGTTTGACAACGACCGTACAAGCGGCTAATTCTGAACATGTTAAACAGTTATTAGCAACCAAACAATGTCAAAACTGTGATTTGACAAGTGCAGGTTTAGTGATGGCTGACTTATCTGGAGCCAATTTGAGCGGTGCTAATCTCACAGGTGCTAACCTCAGCCGTGCAAACTTGAGCGGTGCAGATTTGCGGGGTGCAAACTTAAGTGGCGCGAGTTTATTTGGCGTTAACCTGAGCGAAGCTAAATTTAATGGGGCAAATTTGACGGGTGCTGATTTGAGAAATACTTATTTAGCAAATGCAGAACTAACTGGCGCTTACTTAAATGGGACTAACTTCCAAGGTGCAGTTGCGATACCATCACAAATTGCTTCACCAGCAGATTTTTATGCTTTGGGTATAGCAGAAGGGCAAAAAGGCAACCAACAGCAAGCAATCAGTTATTTTAATCAAGCGATCGCAATTAAACCAGAATATGCGGATGCTTATCTTGCTCGTGGTGTCGCTCGTTACCAAGTATTAGATAGACAAGGGGCATTCCAAGATGCTCAAGTTGCCCAAAAATTGT
Organism: Nostoc sp. DedQUE09; assembly: GCF_034530915.1. Taxonomy (NCBI): domain Bacteria; kingdom Bacillati; phylum Cyanobacteriota; class Cyanophyceae; order Nostocales; family Nostocaceae; genus Nostoc; species Nostoc sp. DedQUE09. The sequence continues at coordinate 30,544 of NZ_JAVRCE010000012.1, read as the reverse complement.
TTACATCCCAAAACAACAGTACTGGAACCCTAACAGCCCAAGCTTTTATAAAAGAACTGCAAACACCCGTCAATGAGAAGGTAAGTACTGGTAAGCCCAACTTCGTTGACTTTTTGGGAAGTATTGGCTCAGTCTTGCTCCAGTTCTTCCCTTTTTAAAGGAGATAATAACAGTTGACAAATGACAAATGACAAATGACTTTATCTAACGAATTATGGGCAGCAAATCAAGACTTAGCCCAAGCTTGCCTAGAACATCCTTTCGTTCAAGGTATCGGCGATGGTACTCTTGAGCGAGCTAAATTTGCTTACTACGTAGGGCAAGATGCTTTTTTCTTAGAAGCTTTTGCCCGTGCCTATAGTATCGCCGCAGCTAAAGCACCAGACTGGTTAGGTTTCACCACATTTCATCATTTAGCTAGTGGAGTTTTAGAAGAACTACGGTTGCATAGTGCCTATGCTTCAGAGTGGGGAGTCAATTTGTATGCTGTAGAACCTGCATCTGCCACCCGCCGCTATACTGATTTTTTGTTAGCAACTGCTTGGAGCAAAGATGTGGGTTTAACTGCTGCGGCGATGTCTCCTTGTATGCGTTTGTATGCCTTTTTAGGAGAAAAATTGGCTTGTAACGGTATTTCTAATCATCAATATGCAGACTGGATTCGTACTTATAGCAGCGCAGATTTTCAGCCACTAACACAACAATTAGAAAATTTGGTTGACAATTATGCCGCTACTGATTCTGTTGTGCATTCAACTTATCGTTATGCGATGTTTTGTGAACGCGACTTTTTTCAAGCTGCGTGGATGTTCAGTTGAGCAAATTCATATCTAGCGACCTTTTTGACCTTTTCTATCTAACTTACGTTGTTTGAAGATATCATATCATGTTCGCTTGATTACTTATTAAACCCGAAGAACCCCACCCCGCCAAAGCTACGCTTCGTCTCCCCTCCCGAAGAGCGGGGAGGGGATTAAGGGGAGCCAGTGCGGTCTTGGGGTCTCCCCAAGTGGAGCATCTGGCGTGTGGGGTGCAATAACTGTGGAAATCATAACTAATTATGCGGACATGATATCAAGCCCAATAAAAATGTTGAGTTCTGTTTTTAAATCTATACACAAAAGAAAAGACGCAAATTTATCTTTTGCGTCTTCTTTTAAGATTTTAAAAAATTAGAAACTGAATGTGGTTCTCAATGCACCAATAACAACATCATCATTAGCGTCGTTATGATCTGGAGATGTTAACCAGATGACTCCAGGAGTAATGGTGATATTGTCACTCAGCTTATACTGGTAGAAGGCCTCAAGATGATAGGATGTATCAGGATCGCTATCCAACCCTGCGATGTCAGAACTTGTCACTTTCGGCTCCATACCAGCGATGATGCCTGCTAAGTTACCTTTTTTACCGAGGTCAGGGAAGCCTAAGGTGACAGCATAGTTCCAAATATCAACGTCTCCACGGGTTCCTCTCAAGCTTTGGCTGTTGGTGTATCCAGCCCAACCACCCAAGACGATATTATCAGTAATGCCAATGGATGCTTGGACGCCGTAAGAATTACTGGAAAAACCCACTTGATCTTCTGGTAAACCCTGGATAGCTGCTATATCCTGGAAAGTGGCGGCATTACTACCTGTGAGTAGTGGTTGATTGTAGGAATTGATGTAAGTTAAACCGATAGAAATGCGATCGCTTGGTTTAACTGTCAGCTGTGCCAATGCACCATAAGAACCATTGAACAAACCATTATTCGGTGTAGGGTTATTAGCTGTACCACTCAAATACCCTAGACTTAATGCCAATTTTTCGCTGAACTCGTATGTTACTCCCAATCCCGCACCATTTATTTGGTTATAAATTGGGTTACGTGTACCAAAGGTAGACAAAGCACCAAAAGCACCATCACCATCAAAGAGATTGACAGTGCTGGTAAGATCGTCTGCTGCACCAGCATTAGCAATAGCGACAACCTCTGTTTTTTCACCCAAGGGAAATCTGTAAAACAGTGCATCGATCGCAGCATCAGTAGTACCATCCTCGCCAGTAAAAAATAAGTTCCCCTCTGGTGTACCAATGTTAGGGCTGAGAATATTATTAGCTTGGATTCTCGTGAACAGCGTATCTTTCCCTGTGAAACTGGTTACTAATTCTAGCCGTGCCCGTACCCCTAAAGTTGTATTCTCGTCTGTAATTTCTGCACCGTTGACTGTATTTCCTGACAACACATCGCTAACAACTGCAACAACTTGTCCTTGCAATTTAGTTGTAGTTGAGAACTGATTCGCCTCCAATTCAGCAGTTCGCGCTTCTACTGCATCCACACGACCTCGCAGTGTCGCCAGTTCTGCGGAAAAATCTTCTTGCAACTTTTGTAATGTGGCTAAATCTTGTTTGTTAACTAAATCGCCAGTGGCTGTAGCAATAAGTTCGTTAACGCGATCGAGACAAGCATTCAAACCAGCAGCAAACTCATATCGTGTTAATGCCCGATTACCCCGATAAGTGCTATTTGGGTATCCTGCGATACAGCCATACCGCTCAACCAAGGACTGCAATGCTTGGAATGCCCAGTCAGTGGGTTGTACATCGGAAAATTGAGATACAGAGGTAACTTGCCCTATGTTCTGATCTTTTGTGTCTGGATTAGCCAAAACTTGCGGTTGATTGATTTCAGACTTATCCGATGTTTCACCTGCAAATGTAGCAGTATTAACAAATATCATGACACCGCAGACTGCTGGACTAACTAACAGATATTTCCAGAATTTTTGCATTTTTCTCCTCACACTGATCTTCAATTCACACCCAAACCACGTTTTTTTTAACGGGTATTTTATGAAAATATTTGTCAGCAATCTTATCAGAAATAAGCAACCTTTTTAACAAAAAAAGTCAATAAATCCTAATTATTTAGGGAAAACTAAATTGCAGAGGGCTGTACCGTCTGAAAAAGTTTTGTTGTTACTCATTACACAGCAAACCCAGAATGATATTATGCACTAAAAATGAGAATGAGAATTATTATAGTATAAAATTTAGAATACTTCCCATTGTCAATAGCGATGATGACAGAGGTAGAGCAAGCATCCGTTTTGAGGAAAAATATCGTGATTGTGAATTGTAGAGAAATTAGAAAAGGCAGGCAAAGAAGCGGCATCTTGCCCATAATTACTCTGCTAATGTTGTCGATGGCTACTGGGTGTAGCCAATCGAATCCAAATCAGGGAACAACTTCCGAACAGTCGCCGCAAGCACAAGAAGCTGCTTCTATCCCACAGGCGCAGTCGGGAAAAACTAAAGTAGTAGCGACATTTTTGCCGATATATTTGTTTACTAAGGCAGTAGCTGGGGATGTGGCAGATGTAGAAATTGTAGTGCCACCTGGTACGGAGGTACATGAATACCAAGCGACACCAGGAAATGTCAAAGCGATCGCTACTGCTAAGGTGTTAGTAAAAAATGGTTTAGGCTTGGAGGAATTTCTGGAAGGTACTGTCAAAAATGCCCAAAATCCCAAATTAGCTGAAATTGATGCAAGTATTGGTATTAAACCCTTAAATGAAATTTCACCCGTTGTCAAAACGACGCCAGATGAAAAAGACCACAAACATAGTCAGGGTAATCCTCACGTTTGGTTAGATCCAGTTTTAGCAAAACAGCAGGTAACAAATATTCGAGATGGATTAATTGCTGCCGATCCGAGGAACAAAGCTACTTACGAAGCAAATGCTACAGCTTATATTAAAGAATTAGAAAGTTTAAACAGTGAATTTCAACAGACTTTGCAGAAAAATCCCAGTTGTACCTTTATTACCTTTCATGATGCGTTTCCATATTTAGCCAAACGCTATAACCTCAAGCAAGTTGCTGTGGTGCAAATTCCCGAAGATCAACTTTCACCAACAGATGTCCAAAATGCCGTCAACGCTGTCAAAAAATACAAAGTTAAAGCTTTATTTAGCGAACCAGGAGTAGATAATAAACTGCTGAACAGCCTCTCTAAAGACTTGAAATTAAATTTGCGTACTCTGGATTCTCTAGAAACTGGCGAAACAGACCCACAGCATTATTTCAAGGCAATGAAAGCTAATTTGCAAACTCTGGAAATATCGTGTAAATAGATTAGTCATTTGTCAGTTGTCCTTTGACCAATGACCAATGACCAACGACCAATGACCAATGACCAACGACCAATGACCAATGACCAATAACTAATGACTAATGACATTCCTATTTTGAAAGTAGAAGGATTAACTGTTTATCAAGGCAGCTATCTAGCTGTTCGAGATGTTTCCTTTGAATTATTGCCAGGAACAGATACAGCCATTGTTGGCCCCAATGGTGCTGGTAAAAGTACCTTGGTAAAAGCGGTGTTGGATTTGATACCTCGAAGCGCTGGGACGATTGAAATCTTGGGTCGTCCAATTTCCAGATTGGGGCATTTACGCCACACGTTGGGCTATATGCCGCAAAACTTTATTTTTGACCGCAGCTTTCCCATTTCTGTCAGCGAATTAGTCGGACTGGGATGGACTAAGGAAGGGAAAAAAAAGAATTCATTTTTTTCCAAGCTGTGGAGACAAGACCGGGAAAAATCGGCAGCAGTAACAGAAGCTTTACGGCGAACTGATGCTTATCATTTACAGCATCAAGCTATTGGTACTCTTAGTGGCGGTCAACTCAAGCGGGTTTTATTGGCTTATTGTTTGGTAATGCCTCGGAAACTCTTGGTACTAGATGAAGCCTTTGCTGGTGTTGATGTACAAGGTGCAGCAGATTTTTACGCTTTGTTAAATGAATTAAAGCGAGAGGAAGGTTGGACAGTATTACAAATTTCTCACGATATTGATATGGTAAATCGGCATTGCGATCGCGTGCTTTGCCTGAACCAAAGCATTGTCTGTACTGGTAAGCCAGAAATTGCCCTGTCACCGCAAAACCTGTTAGCAACCTATGGCCCAGGTTTCAGCCGCTACCAGCACCAACATTAAATTTCCATAAATATGAATTTATTCAATGATTATCAGATAACTTGGCTTGCGATCGCTAGTAGTAATGACTTGCTAGAGTTGTTACAACTTGCCTCAATACAGCGTGCATTTATGGGTGCTGCCTTGATGGGAATACTTGGCGGGATGTTGGGTAGTTTTGTCACCTTGCGCCAGTTGTCATTTTTCAGCCACGCGGTTGGTCATGCAGCATTGGTAGGTGTAGCGTTAGGTGTGCTGCTACAAATAAATCCTACTTGGATGCTGTTACCTTTTACCTTAGTTTTTGGGGTTATTGTCCTCTACTTTATCGACAAAACCGACTTAGCTAGCGATAGCATACTTAGCATCGTGCTATCTGGGGCATTAGCGATCGGTTTAATTCTCACGAGCCTAATTAAAGGATATCGTGGCAACTTGATGGCTGTACTGTTTGGGGATATTCTAGCGATCGACACCACAGATTTGATTTTGACGCTGCTAGTCCTTGTGGGAGGTAGCATATTTTTACTATCAACTCTGCGACAGCAAATTTTATTGACCCTTAACCCCGATGTCGCCCAAGTTCAAGGCGTTCCCGTTCAATTATACCGCTACGCTTTTGTGGTCTTGCTTTCACTCGCCGTTGCTGTGGCGATTAAAGCCGTCGGTGTTTTACTGGTGAACGCCTTTTTGGTCATTCCTGCCTCCACCGCCAAACTGATGAGTCACCACTTTAGCCGCTTTCTAGTCATGTCGGTAATAGTTGGTTCTATTAGCAGCATTGCTGGCATCATTGTCTCAGGTATTTTCAACCTTGCTTCTGGGCCAAGTATTGTTCTTGTCCAGTTTCTCCTATTTGTAGCCGTTTTCATCTGGTTTAAGTTGAGTTTGAAACCTGCATAACTATTTTTCTCCAAAGACTTGCTATATTCTTTTATCTTTGCTACATTGATTAATCGTGGCTCACAAAAGCCCCAGCCGGGATAGCTCAGTTGGTAGAGCAGAGGACTGAAAATCCTCGTGTCACCGGTTCAAGTCCGGTTCCTGGCATACTTTACAGACAAAAACACTTCTGACATATTGCATAAGCAAAAAAGTTGCCTGCAAGTTGTTTTTAGCTGGGCTGGAGAACGCTATTAGAATGCGTTCCTTCCCTACAGCCTTGGCAAGTTGAATTTACCTATAATCAAAGAAACCGAAGCCACCGCGGTAATAGTCATGCTGTCAGAAAACCTTAAAGTTGTTGGGCTTCCAAGCACTGACGAACTAGCCTGCTCGGACGATATACCTGTGGATAATGAGGAGCAAAATTTTCTGCCCAACATTTTACTGTTCCTATTAACCTCGATTTGGGCAACGCGCACCGATTGGTTTTTCGGCGTAGACATGGCAATCTACCACACGACAGGGGCTAATGCGAGAGTCCCCATAGTACCAGATGGGTTTCTGAGTTTGGGAGTCGATCGCAAAAAAGGTGGTAAATCGCGTAAAAATTACGCTGTCTGGGAAGAAAATGAGGTAGTACCGATACTAACATTGGAGATGGTATCCCATTCCCCAGGAAGTGAATACGACGAAAAGTTAGAAATTTATCGGAAACTTGGCGTACTTTACTACATTATTTACAACCCCGAATATTGGCAACGCGATCGACACCAACCATTTGAAATTTACAAATTGGTAGATAAAAATTATCAATTACAAATTGGCGAACCCCATTGGATGCCAGAGGTTGGTTTAGGAATTGGACGACATCAAGGTGTTATTGGTGGAATTGGTCAGGAATTTCTATCTTGGTATGACGAACAAGGAAATCGGTATTTAACGGCAGAAGAAAAAGCAGAAAAGTTTGCACAGCATTTACGTTCTCTTGGTATCGACCCCGAGAATTTACCTAGCAATCCGTAAATTAGGTTTGCTTCAAGCTAAAAAGCGGAAAGTTGTTAAGTAGTTGAAATCTTGTTAGCTTTTATGCTTAAAATTGCACAAGAGGTTTATTTAGCATCTACTCACAGCTAAAGTTGACCCTTTGCAGGACTAACCCCAAGCAATGCTGACTGAAATTTTACCTTTCCGTTTTGAGTTAGACACGATCGCGATCGCTGGAGCGAGTTTGTGGTCATTGGCGCTATATCTAGGTTTTTCCAAAGTCAATGAATGGGTAATTGAGCAACTCAATCGCTGGTTTAACTTTGCCGAGCGATCGCTCTACACCAGCAAATCAGAATTTGAAAAGACTCGTAAAGCCAGAGAATCCCAAAATGCTTTTTACGCCTCACTGTTTAGCATTGTGCCTTTTTTGGTAGTTGGCGCTTTATTTAACTGGGGTGTAGAACTCAGTTTAGGGCCTAGTTGGGGAATCAGCTTAGGTATACTTGCGTGTATTAGTTGTGGCATTTTTGAACTGGGACGCCGGAATGGAGAATCTTCAGATTAAGCCAGAGTAAAAATGAGGGAGATGTTGCTCCCATTACTCCCTCATCTCTCCTGCTTCTTAATTTCCTCACCAACAATCTGTGCTATCTTCTGCGCTGCACCGCTTTCACCGCGAATATTACGGAGTTTAGCGCGCATATTATCCAATTTTTCTGGATTCGCCAAAAAGTCTAAAACCATTTCTCCAACTTCTTGCGGTTGAAGTTTACCCATAAGTTCTGGAACTATCTCTTCCTGTGCCCAGATATTTGGCCATGCTAATAAGCCTTTGCGTCTCACAAATCTCAGAAATGACCAATTAATCACCTTAGCGCATAGCGTACCGACTACTGGCAGATTTGCCAACAATCCAGGTAAACCATCCCAAGAACGCATGGCATCAAGTTGCTGCGTTGGCAGTAAAACAATCATTGGCACTCCTAAAGCACCAAGTTCGGCAGTGTTTGCCCCCACCGTAGTCAAGCAGATGCAGCACTGGGATAATAAGTGATATGCAGGGTTTTCTTGCCACAGTTCCACAGTTAAGCCCGTTGCAGTTTTGAGCAATGGCTTGCCTTGAGCATCCTCTGGGATAATTAAGGAAGCACCGCCAAAGCCAAAGATTTCAGCAATAGAGTTCTTTTGGGGATTGGCAAAACTAGCTAAAGTTTGTAAATCCAAAGTTGGGGCTAGAGGAATTACAAATCTGGTTTGCGGTCTTTTTGCATGAACGTATTCGGCAATAGCTAAAGATAATGGTACTCCTTGGGCTAATTTTGCTGCTTTTGAACCAGGGAGTAAACCAATTAATTCAGTCTTTTGTACTACGCTGTGGGAAGTCGCTGACGCGTTTATGTCATTAGTCATTTGTCCTTTGTCGTTTGCTAAGGACAAATGACCAATGACTAATGACTCTTGACTACTAGCTTCTACCATCAAATCACCGACAACAGTGAATTTGTGAGCATATTTTGCAGGAACTTTGGCTGCTACTTCGAGTTTCATCACGCCAAAGCGATCAATCCAGTTATGCCATCTGGCTTCCCATTCGGCGTAAACAACTGTGCGGTATCCAAGCTTTTTGCCTATAATCACTGGAAAAATTTGATCGCCGCCCAAAAAAACGATAACACCGCAACTTCTCCAATCCCAATTTTCAAATGTTTTACCCCAAAGCAAAAATTGCCAAAAATGTTCTGCTCCCTGAACTCTATCTACTTCGGGGAAAGAAAGAGCGATCGCTGCTTCTTTACCACTGGCATTTGAGCAAGGTGACAATACCACAGAAATCCTCGTTAAAGAACGGTCATCCCCTAATTCTTGCCGCAACGCCTTTACTACTGGACGCACCCAGGTTGTTACTTCACCTGGGCCATTTGAAAGGATCAGAATATCTACTTGAGTCATTAGTCAAAAGGCAAATATTACCTAATTCGTTCTTATGTTATAGATATCTACTGTAGCTTGTTAGTGAGATTTGATAACCTCTTCAACATTGAATTTGCATAGATTCGGCAGTCATTTCATCGCCACTACTGTCACCTATATCATGACTATTGGCTTTCACATACCTTTAGTTGTTGTTATCAAGTATTCCAAAGCTTTTGATTTTTAATGCCTGTTTTACTAAATAAAAACCGATCTTTCTTAGAAACTAAAATGTCGATAATTTTGTCTACTTTATTAAGGATAATATAACGATAAAATTGATTATTATATTTTCTTTGAAGAAGTCAAAAGTCAGAATCAAGACGCTCGTGACCTCGTTCGCGTAGCGTGTTGCAGACAAAACTCCCTAACGCGACGCTATCGCCCTTGGCGTCTCCCCTTGGCAGAAGAATCGCTAACGCTTTGCTATCAGTCGAGGATTCAGATCCGCGACTGTCTTGTTAACTCTAAATCAATGATTTAGTAGGTTTATTAAACCCTTTGATTTATCCGCTAGGCGCACAAAATCCATTCTGAATTCTGGCTCCTGACTTCTGAATTATGTTTTGATAAAATGTATATTTTTCAACTAACCCGATATTAACCCTATAAGTCCTTCCCAATACAGGTCTGTAAAGGATGGTTAGCAAAGTTTAGGGTATTGATAATCGCAGCTATGGTTGTTAATCATAGCTGCGATTATTAATAGTTTTTTGGGCAATCTAAATATAGCCCTTTTTTTTGCTTACCAAACCTATTGTTTAGAGGGTGAACCCTGTGATAAAAGGCAACCACAGCCCATCTGACACTAAAATGTATTCTTCGCGGAATTTGCTGATCCGATTTATTCTCGGTGGCACTACTCTTATTGTAAGTATTTCTGCTTATTTTAGCTATCAAGCTGCTCGGAAAATAACGCTACAAGACTTGAGAGGAAAAGCTTTTTTAGAGGTAAAAAGAGGGGTTGATGAAATTGAGGAGTGGTTGCATGTCCGCAAAGTAGAAGTGCAAACTCTTGCTCATACTTCAACTGTACGCTCCTTAAACTGGTCTATCACAGAACCCTATTTAAAGTCAGAAGTTGAGCGGATCGATGAATTTTTCTTTTTCCAAATAGCTACCCTGGATGGTTCGTATTTTAATACTAAGGTTGGTCGGTCAAATAAAAATATTAAGGATCGAGACTACTTTCAAAAAGCACTAGCTGGAAACAGAATCATTTCCGATCCCTTTATCAGCCGTTCCACAAATATTCCTTTAATTGCGATCGCCACCCCAATCTGGTCAAATTCTCCTACCAATCGGTCACCGATCGGGGTTTTCCACGGCAATGTTAAAGTCGATCGCATTGCTAAGGTGGTCAACTCGTTGCGCTACGGCAAGAATAGCTATGCTTTTGCCCTGAATTCTCAAGGAGAAGCGATCGTTCATCCCAACTCAACCTTAATGTCAACGGTAGAAAAACCTGCACCCAGCCTGTTGAAAATTCCAGATCGCAATTTAAATGCGATCGCAGAGAAAATGGTAGACAAACAACAGGGAATTCAGTTGATGGAAATTGACGGTAGCAAAAAGTATATTGCTTATATGCCGTTGCGAGAAGCTAACTGGTCTGTGGCTTTGGTAATTCCGCGCCAAAATATTGAATCTCGGCTACAATTTCTTGATCTGATTGCCCTAATTGTGGGCGGATTAACAGTGACGATGATTGCTGTCTTGTGGCAGGTACAAGCCTTTGAACAAGCTCAACTGAAAAAATCTAAAGCAGCAGCTGATACTGCAAACCGTGCTAAAAGCGAATTTTTAGCCAATATGAGCCATGAACTGCGAACACCCTTGAATGGTATTTTGGGTTGTGCTCAAATTTTGCTGCGTTCTAAAGGTTTGCCGGAGCCAGAGCAATATCATGTAAACATCATTGAACAGTGTGGCTCTCATCTACTGACTTTAATTAATGACATTTTGGATCTTTCCAAAATTGAAGCGCGAAAACTGGAACTGTATCCTCAAGATGTGCATTTTCCCTCTTTTTTACAGGGTATTGGGGAAATTTGCCAGATTCGGGCAGAGCAAAAAGGCATTTTATTTGTCTATGAACCCGCAAGCAACTTACCCGCAGGAGTTAATGTCGATGTCAAAAGGTTACGTCAGGTTCTCTTGAATCTGCTGGGAAATGCCATTAAATTTACCGATGAGGGTAAGGTTAGCTTCCAGGTTGAGGTAATCGATCGACTTCCTGCTGATGGGCAGACGGAGATATATCACATTCACTTCAGTGTAAAAGACACAGGAATTGGCATAACTCCAACACAATTAGACAACATTTTTTTGCCATTTGAACAAGTAGGTGAGAAAAAGCATCAGATAGAAGGGACAGGGCTGGGTTTAGCTATTACTCGGCAGTTGGTGCAGATGATGGGTAGCGATATCCAGGTTAAAAGTGAGATTGGTCAGGGTAGTACTTTCTGGTTTGAAATTGCGATCGCCCAAGCCAGCGAATGGGTACAGTTTACTATGGCTGCATCCAAGGAACAAATCATTGGCTTTGAAGGTAGTCCTCGCACCATCCTGATGGTGGACGATCGCTGGGAGAATCGCACAGTAATTACAAACTTATTGCAACCATTGGGTTTCAATGTGATTGAAGCCATCAACGGTAAAGATGGTTTAGAAAAAGCGATCGCCCTGAAACCAGACCTGGTGATTACAGATTTGCTGATGCCAGAAATGGATGGGTTTGAATTGATTAAACACCTGCGTCATACCCCAGATATCCAGGATGTCAAGATTATCGTCTCTTCTGCTAGTGTCTTTGAAGCCGACCAACATCGCAGTCTGCAAGCAGGAGGTGACACCTTTTTGAGCAAACCTGTACAGGCAGATGAATTACTGCATCAATTAGAGCGCAATTTAGGTTTGACATGGATTTACCAGCAGTCTGAGGAACAAAAAATCAATTCTTCGCCTACAACACTTGATAATTCACCAGATAAATTGATTCCTCCTTCCTCCGATGTATTGTGGGAACTGATGAATTTAGCCAGTAAAGGTAACTTCAATGACATTCTAAAATGGGCAGATAAACTAGAAGAAACAGACGCAAAATTCAGTTCCTTTGCTAACCAATTGCGGCAGCTAGCGAGGCAGTTTGACGAAGATTTAATCCTTAACTTTTTGACCGAAAAATCAAAGTATTAATTTTCCAAAATTTATTGATGGGAATTTTAATGCATGAATTTTTAATTTTAAGTGTTCTCCTTTGGTGTCTTGCAAAGAAGCAACGTGAATCAATATAGGATAGAAACATTATGACAGTAACTATAGGCGAGCAAAAAAATTCCCTAAATAGCGATCCTACCAGAGGAATTATTTTAGTCGTGGACGATAACCCTGCCAACTTACAAGTTTTATCGAGCTTTTTGGATCAGTCTAGCTTTGAAGTTTGGGCAGCTCGCAGTGGTGAAAAAGCCATTCAGAGATTAGACAACGATAATTTACCTGATTTAATATTGCTTGATATCATGATGCCGGGTATCGATGGGTTTGAAACTTGTAAATACCTCAAAAGTGAAAGCAATCCTCGTATTCGGGATATTCCGATCATTTTTATGACTGCTCTTTCAGATACTGCTGATAAGGTTAAAGGATTGCGATTAGGAGCCGTAGATTATATTACTAAACCTTTTCAGTATGAAGAGGTATTGGTGCGAATAGAGCATCAACTGAAGCTGAGAAATTTGACGAAAACCTTGACTGCCAAAAACGCTGAATTACAACAGGCTCAAACCCAACTGATTCAAGCAGAAAAGGTTGCAACCTTGGGTCAAATGACAGCAGGAATTGCCCATGAAGTAAATAATCCCATCAATTTTATTGCTGGGAACTTAAATTTTATTGAAGAATATTTCCAAGAGATTGTTAATTTACTGGAACTATATCAAAAGTATCTGCCTGATCCCCCAGATGAAATTCAAAATGCTATTAAAACAAAAGATATCAATTATTTGTTAAATGATTTATCCAAAATTATTCAATCTATGCAACTAGGTACAGATCGCGTTACAGAAATTGTGTCATCGTTGAATAAGTTCTCTCGACACGGAGAAGCAGGGAAAAAGCTGGCTAACTTGCATGAAGGCTTAGAAACTACGCTACTCATTCTTGGACATCGATTTAAAGCAAATGCTCATCGTCCAGCAATTAAATTAATCAAAGAATATGGAGAATTACCACTTATTGAGTGCTATCCAGGCGAACTAAATCAAGTTTTTATGAATTTAATTAGTAATGGAATCGATGCAATTGAAGAAATACAAAAAAATCAGTATTTTGATGAAAACTTTCAACATATTGGGATGATTTGGATTAAAACTGAAGCAAGTGGAGAGCGAGTGATTATCAGAATTGCAGACAATGGCTCAGGAATCAGCGAAGCAAACCGGACAAAGATATTCGATGCTTTCTACACTACAAAAGTCATCGGTAAAGGAACAGGACTAGGTTTATCTATTGCTTACCAAATTGTAGTTAACAATCATGGCGGTAAGCTAAGTTGCCATTCAACACAAGGTGAGGGTACAGAGTTTGTGATTGAATTAGCTATACGATAAATTAGAATCCTAAATCCTAAACTGTATCGGCATTCAGAAAATACTTGCAATTGCTGAATTATCGGTCAAAACTGCAACGAGGGTCATTCAAATTAAGGGAGCGATGCCTGTGGCGGGCTACGCCTACGCGCCCTTTTTGCTATTAGTAGATTGATTTGAATGATTATCCCGTTCCACCAGTGAAAAAACTATTGGAAAGGTTGATTCAGAATTAATTTTTACAAACCGCTTGCATGGTTTTCTTTTTAAAACATTATATAGCTAAATAGTTATTTAAATAATAAAAATATATTACAAAAAATTTACAAAAAAGTGAGTAAACACTTTTAGATAAAGTCAACAATTACGAAGAAATATTTCGTTTTTTATATCGATTTGTGTCATATAGGGGATAAAATGCCTACTGGGCAAGCGTTTTCTGATAAAAAACAGATATTGCCTAAAAGATCACGAGTTACCTGTGGCTGATGATGCCGCTAGGAACTTCCTTCAGAGAACACGCATCAAAGGAGCCGAAGAAGCATGTTCACACACGTCAAGTCCACCATTAGACACATTGCGCCTGATAACTTACGCGGACGTAGTTTAATCAAGGTGGTCTATGTCGTGCTTGAGTCCCAGTACCAGAGTGCTTTGTCGCAAGCAGTTCGCACTATTAACGCGAACAATCCCAACTTGGCGATTGAAATCAGCGGGTACTTGATTGAGGAACTCCGCGACCCAGAGAATTACGAAGAGTTCAAACGAGAAATGGAGAGTGCGAATATCTTCATCGCTTCTCTAATTTTTATCGAAGACTTAGCACAGAAAGTAGTAGCAGCAGTAGAACCACACCGTGATCGCCTGGACGTTTCCGTTGTCTTTCCCTCGATGCCAGAGGTAATGCGCCTGAGTAAAATGGGTAGCTTTTCTCTAGCACAGTTGGGTCAGTCAAAAAGTGCGATCGCTCAATTCATGCGGAAACGCAAAGAAAAATCCGGTGCGGGATTTCAAGATGGGATGCTGAAGCTTTTGCGAACACTGCCGCAAGTGCTGAAGTTTTTACCGATGGACAAGGCACAGGATGCCCGAAATTTCATGCTCAGTTTTCAGTATTGGCTAGGTGGTTCTCCAGAAAATCTGGAAAACTTCTTGCTGATGCTAGCTGATAAATATGTATTTAAAGGTTTAGAAAAACAGAATTTTGCACCTTCTACATACGAACAGCCGGTGGTTTATCCCGATCTAGGGATTTGGCATCCTTTGGCTCCCAGTATGTTTGAAGATGTCAGAGAGTACCTCAATTGGTATACAGCTCGTAAGGATATTTCTAGCGATCTCAAAGATCCCCTAGCTCCTTGTGTCGGGTTAGTATTGCAACGCACCCACCTAGTTACAGGGGATGATGCCCATTATGTGGCAATGGTGCAGGAATTGGAAGCATTAGGCGCACGGGTATTACCTGTGTTTGCTGGTGGTTTGGACTTCTCCAAGCCTGTGGATGCTTACTTCTATGAACCAACTACTAACACACAGTTGGTAGATGCAGTGATATCGCTGACTGGTTTTGCTTTAGTGGGTGGGCCAGCCAGACAAGATCATCCCAAGGCAATTGAGTCACTCAAACGCTTAAACCGTCCTTATATGGTGGCGTTACCCTTAGTATTCCAAACCACAGAAGAGTGGATGGATAGTGATTTAGGGTTACATCCAATTCAAGTAGCTTTGCAAATTGCAATTCCTGAATTGGATGGAGCAATTGAGCCAATTATATTATCGGGTAGAGATGGGGCTACAGGGAAAGCGATCGCACTGCGCGATCGGGTTGAAGCTGTAGCCGAACGCGCCTTAAAATGGGCTAACCTCCGCCGCAAACCAAAGCTTGATAAAAAAGTCGCCATCACCGTTTTCAGCTTCCCACCAGATAAAGGCAACGTCGGAACCGCCGCTTATTTGGATGTATTCGGCTCAATCTACGAGGTGATGAAAGCCCTCAAGAATAACGGCTACGACTTACCAGAGTTGCCAGAATCAGCCGAAGCGTTGATGCAAGAAGTCATCCATGACGCTCAAGCGCAGTACAACAGCCCAGAACTGAACGTTGCTTATAAAATGTCGGTTCCTGAGTATGAGGCGCTGACACCCTACTCTCAACGCTTAGAGGAAAACTGGGGTCCACCTCCCGGACATCTCAACAGCGATGGGCAAAACTTGCTAATTTATGGTAAGCAATTTGGTAACGTCTTCATCGGTGTGCAACCCACATTTGGTTACGAAGGCGACCCGATGCGGCTGTTGTTCTCCCGTTCAGCTAGTCCTCACCACGGTTTTGCTGCTTACTACACTTACCTAGAGCAAGTTTGGAAAGCTGATGCTGTACTGCACTTTGGTACACACGGTTCCTTGGAATTCATGCCAGGTAAACAGATGGGGATGTCTGGTGATTGTTATCCAGATAACTTGATTGGCTCAATTCCCAACTTGTATTACTACGCAGCTAATAATCCGAGTGAAGCGACAATTGCCAAACGCCGGAGTTATGCCGAAACAATTTCTTACTTGACACCGCCGGCAGAAAATGCTGGTTTGTATAAAGGTTTGAAGGAACTCAGCGAATTAATTGCTTCCTACCAAACCTTAAAAGATAGTGGACGCGGTGTTTCCATTGTCAACAGCATCATGGATAAATGCCGGATCGTAAATCTGGATAAGGATATTGACCTGCCAGAAACCGATGCCAGAGATATGAGTGCCGACGATCGCGATAATATTGTTGGCAACGTCTACCGCAAGTTGATGGAAATCGAGTCACGGTTGTTGCCTTGTGGGTTGCACGTTATTGGTAAACCGCCAAGTGCAGAAGAAGCGATCGCAACTTTGGTCAATATTGCCAGTCTAGATCGTCAAGAAGAAGGACTTCAAGGCTTGCCCGGAATTATCGCCAATAGCATTGGGCGTAACATTGACGATATTTATCAAAATAGCGATCGAGGTATTTTAGAAGATGTCCAGTTATTGCAAGATATCACTTTGGCAACCCGTGCAGCAGTAACTGCCCTTGTGCAAGAGCAAATCGACGCCGAAGGACGAGTTTCTCTGGTTTCTCGATTGAATTTCTTCAACATGGGCAAAAAGGAACCTTGGGTAGAAGCATTGCATAAGCTCGGTTATCCCAAAGTCGATGGCGCAGCCCTAAAACCCCTGTTTGAGTACTTAGAATTCTGCCTCCAGCAAGTTTGTGCCGATAACGAACTGGGAGCATTACTCAAAGGCTTAGAAGGTGAGTATGTTTTACCCGGCCCTGGTGGCGATCCCATCCGCAATCCGGATGTCTTGCCCACGGGTAAGAATATTCATGCACTCGATCCGCAATCCATTCCCACAACCGCAGCAGTCCAATCAGCCAAAATCGTTGTAGACAGGCTATTGGCACGTAACAAAGCTGAAAACGATGGAAAATGGCCAGAAACCATTGCCTGCGTCCTTTGGGGAACCGATAACATCAAAACTTACGGTGAATCCCTAGCGCAAATTATGTGGATGGTAGGTGTGCGTCCAGTTCCAGATGCCTTGGGACGGGTGAACAAGTTGGAATTGATATCTCTAGAAGAGTTGGGACGCCCCAGAATTGATGTAGTAATCAACTGTTCTGGTGTATTCCGCGACTTGTTCATCAACCAAATGAACCTGCTAGACCAAGGGGTGAAGATGGCAGCTGAGGCGGATGAACCCTTAGAAATGAACTTTGTTCGCAAACACGCTTTGCAACAAGCTGAGGAAATGGGGATTAATCTACGTCAAGCAGCGACGCGCGTTTTCTCTAACGCTTCTGGTTCCTACTCGTCAAATATCAACTTGGCGGTAGAAAACAGCACTTGGGATAGCGAAGCCGAGTTGCAGGAAATGTATCTCAACCGGAAATCTTTCTCCTTCAATTCCGATAACCCCGGAATTATGGACGAATCCCGGCAGATTTTTGAAAGTACATTAAAAACTGCTGATGCAACCTTCCAAAATTTGGATTCTTCCGAGATTAGCTTAACGGACGTTTCCCACTACTTCGATTCCGATCCTACTAAGCTTGTGGCAAATCTGCGGGGTGATGGTAAAAAACCAGCATCTTATATTGCAGATACAACCACAGCTAACGCCCAAGTGCGGACATTATCAGAAACCGTGCGCTTGGATGCGCGTACCAAATTGTTAAATCCCAAATGGTACGAGGGGATGCTGTCTCACGGTTACGAAGGTGTGCGCGAACTCTCCAAGCGGTTGGTGAATACCACAGGTTGGAGTGCGACTGCCGGCGCTGTGGATAACTGGATTTATGAGGATACTAACGAAACCTTCATCAAAGATGAAGAAATGCAGAAACGGTTGTTGAACCTCAATCCCCATTCTTTCCGCAAGATTGTATCAACTTTGTTGGAAGTGAATGGACGCGGTTATTGGGAGACTAGCGAGGATAATTTAGATCGTCTGCGCGAGTTGTACCAAGAGGTTGAAGACCGAATTGAAGGGATAGACTAGGATTACATGGGCAGGTATAATGCCTGCCTTAACTTTTCAATCCGAGATATGACTATGAATGCTTTAACGGTCAACCTTCAATCAGTATTGGAACTGACAGATGAGCAGTTTTTTAACTTATGTCAGGCAAACCGTGACTTGAGGTTTGAACGCACTGCAACCGGAGAGTTAATTATCATGCCACCAACCGGGGGAGAAACCGGAAATCGTAATGGTAGACTAAATCAACAATTATTTAACTGGTCAGATACCGATTTGACTGGCATCGCTTTTGATTCTTCTACTTGTTTTAAATTACCTAATGGTGCAGATCGTTCACCTGATGCTTCTTGGATAAAGTTAGAACGATGGGATGCTTTAACTGAAGAAGAAAAACAAAAGTTTCCACCCATTTGTCCTGATTTTATTGTTGAGTTACTTTCGCCAAGTGATAGTTTGAAAGTTGCTCAAGAAAAAATGAGGGAATACATAGATAATGGTGTGCGTTTGGGTTGGTTAATTAATCGTAAATCACGGCAAGTGGAGATTTATCGGCAAGGACAAGAGGTTGAGGTGTTGGAATCGCCTGTTACCTTGTCAGGAGAAGATGTGCTGTCTGAATTTATTTTAAATCTAGAAGTAGTTTGGTAACATTAGTGGATTTTCTGAAAATAAGTAGTTTTTAACCGAGGAATTTAATAGTTATTTTAGGAACCCTCTTGAAGACTATTCATCATTCTCTGAGCAACAGACCTGTGTAGAATTCCTTGTATTACTGGGTTCATACCTTGTAGAGTAATTATATTTTGAAAATTAAAAAAGCCAAACTTGACAACAAGTTTACCAATGAATTCGTCAGCAAAACTAGAAGAAATAACTGCAATTCCTGAGAAGTCAAGTATAACTTTTGAGCCACCTTCATTAATCACATTAAGCACAACATTTCGTATCTGTATGGCAGCAAGCCTAGTACCAGTGCCATGAGTATGATCTTTAATTATTATACAGTGTTCACCTGTATTAGTTTCTAAATTTTCAAGCCTTAAATTTACAGGTTTATGACCGCTGAGAGCGCTGGCTATATCAATACCTTGACTAGCATCAATTTGAAAATCTACAATCGTCCCTTGATGAGATTTGTCTAAGTATGGAAGTTTAGAAAATGGTTTGGATTCATTATCACGGATAAATAAAGAAGCAGAACCCGAAGTAATAGTAAGAAGACCGCTATTATTTTTAACAATTTCTAATAAACCCCATAGGCCATTGCCCTGACCTATTTGAGGGTCTCTAGTTACACCTTCTTTCACAGCTAAAGTTATAGCATCAACAGCTGATCGGGGTTTATGAATAGATTGAGCAAGAGAGTTATAAATTCCAATACCAGTATCAGCAATACACACAGCTAATCGCTTAGAATCAGCATGGACTTGAACCATAGCGAATCCTTCAGAGGCTTTAGAATGCTGCAAAATATTGTCTATTACTTCAGTCAAACACCACTCAAAAGCCTCCACAACTCCAGAGCTACATTCTATCCTGCGGGTAATAGCTGTAACCAGTGCTGATACTAGTTGAAATACCATCACCTCGTCTTGAAAGTGCCATACTTTTGATAAAAGATCTATCTCGTTTGTTAATGCATTAGTAGTTGCAAGTAATGGTTGGTTAAAATGAGCAATTTCAAGTATACGAGGTTGATCATACACTTCTATATTAAAATCAAGCTTTCTGTAATACTGAATGATAGCGGCTATAGGAACACAAGCATTAGGAAAAACGGCTTTGACTTCTTTGAGAACAATCGCAATATCTTTATAACCACTTCTACAGACATTGTATAAAGCTCTGAGAAATTCGCTTACATGTCTTGGGTGACTGAGGTTTTGTATAAAAATATAATCATCCTCACTCCAAACAGATCGCTCTTGATTTCGCCTATCTAAATTATTTGAATTCATATTTTTTATATAATCAAACCAATTATAGCTATTAGTTTAAAATTAATAACTGTAAATATACTTAGGATATTGTGTTTATCATAACGCTTTCTCTCTGCTGTTGACATCATCAAAAACCAGCGATAAGCAAAGACAAATATTTGTATTTAGCAAATTAAGAATTGAATGCCTAAACAATGTGATCGCACTGACTCTTCCACAACTGCTGATCGCTTAATTTTTGAGGTTTTCTACAAGGCGATCGCACTGACTCTTCCACAACTGCCGATCGCTTTATTTTTTAGGTTTTCTGTAAAGTGATCGCTCACTCTTAGACAACAAGTGATCACCGTGTTTTTGAGGTTTTCTGCAAAGCGATCACTCTATTGAGCATCAAAGCAGATGCAGCGTTTGATTTGATGGACAAAATCTTGTCCGCTATATTTAAGGTGTACCAGTTGCTTCCTCACTTTAAGTTAATCAGTATGGATATCATAGCTATTTTGAACGAAATCGCAACTCTCAGTGTTGAAGATAGAATCCGTATTGTGCAGGCAATTTGGGATACCATCGCTGCGGAGCAAGTTTACCCTGATTTAACCGATGCACAAAAGCAAGAGCTTGATCGTCGAACTGCTGACTATGATTCAAATCCAGATAATGTGCTGACTTGGGAGGAAATCAAAGCATCAATTAAGGGGCAGCAATGAATTATGTTCTGGTGTTTCGCCCAGAGGTTCGAGAAGAACTCAATGAGGCACACAGTTGGTACGAGAGCCAGAAACCCGGTCTGGGTGACGAGTTTTTAGACTGTGTAGACGAAACAGTGAATCGAATTTCTCAGATGCCAGAATCCTATGTAATTGTTTACGGTGATATTCGACGAGCAGTAGTGCGACGATTTCCCTATGCTGTGTACTATCGGATGTGTCGAGTCGAGTAATAGTGACGGCAATTTTTCATGGTCGCAGAGATCCAAAATCGTGGCAGACGCGAACCTAACACTATAATTACGGGCGATATCTAGCGGCAAGCCGTTACGCGTCTACGCTTTATTTTTGAGGTTTTCTGCAAAGTGATCGCATTGTTTTTGAAGTTTTCTACAAGGCGATCGCCTACAATGCCATCATACAATCAGCGATCGCAACAGACAAAAAGACTCAAACTATTAGTTGATCCAACACTAACACTGTTAACGCTGGTAAAGACGGCAACCGCGCATCATTTTTCTTGACAAATGATGCACCTCCACGAATAGCAGTAGCGATCTGAATAGCATCTGGGGTTCTTAAGTTATAATTTGCCCTTAATTGTGCTGCATTTTCAGCAATGTCAGGGAAAACTTCTATAGTAGTCAAACCTTGGGAATTAAATAGAATTTCACGATATTGTTGAGCTAATGCTGTGTTTCCTTGTCGCAAGGGATAGACTAACACTTCCGTGATAGTCAAAACTGATGTTACAACGCTAAACTCACCACGAAACATAGCTTCAAAAAAAGCATCTGTAACATCCAAATAATTAGGATTTTCTTCAATAAAGTAAATTAGTGGAGCAGTATCCAAACCTACAATTTGCCCCTGTAGCTGGACTAGCCATTCCATGAATCACGTTCCTGATTAATGTATTCTTGAGCATCAATGCCATTCCAGATTTCTTTACCTAATCCACGTAATTCGAGGATGCTATGCTTTTGCTTAGGTGTCATCGTTACCTGTTGACGAATTAAGCTTGACAATTCTTCAATTAAGCGTATTTGCTCTTCAGGAGTTAGGCTTTGAGCTTGCAATAGTACTTCTTGATAATTAGACATAAAATATACACTGCCACTTCTCTGGACTTTAACTCAAATATACACAGATAGACTGCGTTTCTTTGTTTTATAAATAAACGTAGACAAGCTTGATATCTGCTTGTTTATCAGAATAACCATTGCGATCGCATTCACTCTTCCATAACAAGCGATGTCTAACAAACAGCAAGCCGTTACGGGTCTAGGCTTAGTTTTTGAGGTTTTCTGTAAGGCAATCGCTCTATTGGGCATCAAGGCAGATGTAGCGTTTGATTTGATGGACAAAATCTTGTCCGCTATATTTAAGGTATACCAGTTCCTTCCTCACTTTAAGTTAATCAGTATGGATATCACAGCTACTTTGAACGAAATCGCAACTCTTAGTGTTGAAGATAGAATCCGTATTGTACAGGCGATTTGGGATAGCATCGCAGCAGAGCAAGTTTACCCTGATTTAACCGATGCACAAGTTTATTTTAAACCTTGAGGCGATTTGGTAACTGAATAACCAATGTATTACAAACCTATAAAACAGTATTAGCATTATATCCAAACCTGTAAGTATAATTTATGACAACTCTAAATACAAAAAGACCAGCCTCCCACAGCTGGTCTTATAAATGTTTTTGCGTTGTCTTCTCAAGAGAGTTAAAACCCAATTGCGCATTCCCAAAATACAACGGGCAACTTTTCTTAACAATATTGTAACAGCCAACACAGATTTTTCCAGAATATTCATCAAAAAAAGATATATACAAAGCTTAAAAGCCTCTATCTATCAGGAGAATTCAGCAGATCGCAGGGTATAGATGGCAGAGATAAAGGCAGACAAGGGAGAAAATTTTACCTTGTCTCCCTTATTCTTCTTATCCCCGCGTCAGTCTCAATCGATCAATTTCAACTTGACAGGCTGCTGATGCTGGGAGCGATTTCTGCATCTGTTGATGTTTCGCCCACACGGAGGATTTTAGCCCCCAATTGCTGCAACTTCACATCAAGTCGATCGTAGCCGCGATCTAGGTGCTGTAAACCTTGAATTGTGGTTTGTCCTTCTGCTGCTAGTCCAGCGATGACTAACGCTGCCGATGCTCGTAAGTCTGTACCTAATACTGGTGCGCCAGATAATTTTGGTACTCCTCGAACGAAAGCAGCATTGCCTTTGACACGAATATCTGCTCCCAAACGATTCAACTCAGAGGCATGACGCAAGCGATTTTCAAAGACGGATTCGTTAATTACGCTGTCGCCTTCTGCCAATGCCAGTAAAGCCATGAATGGCGCTTGCATATCTGTGGGGAAACCTGGATGGTATTGAGTTTCAATATCCGTTGCCTTAAGAGTTTCCGCTGGCAAAATGTGCAAGTGGTTAGGCTTTTCATCAATTATTGTCACTCCAATATCCCGCAGCTTGGCAATTACTGGGATGAGATGTTCTGGAGCCACTGGCGAGAGAAGAAGTTCTGAGCGGGTAATTGCTGCTGCCAGCAAAAACGTCCCAGCCTCAATGCGATCGGGAATAATGCTGTAGTCAACAGAATGTAACTTGGGGACTCCTTCGATAATAATTCTGCTAGTCCCCGCGCCCTTAATCTTCGCTCCCATTGCATTACAAAAGTTAGCTAGATCGACTACTTCCGGTTCTCTGGCAGCATTTTCGATGATCGTTTCACCCTCTGCTAGGGTAGCCGCCATCATCAAGTTTTCTGTCGCTCCAACGCTAGCAATGTCTAAGTAAATCTTCGCACCTTTTAATCTCCGATTGCTGCCAGGGACATAGGCATTACAAATGCCATGCTCAATTTGTACTTCCGCTCCCATTGCTTGCAGTCCTCGAACATGCAAGTCAACTGGTCTTGCCCCGATCGCACAACCGCCTGGTAAGGGCATCTGTGCTACTCCCAGTCTTGCCAAAATGGCTCCAATGGCGAAAAAACTCGCTCTCAACTGGGTAACTAATTCGTAGGGAGCTTTTGATGTTTTAATCTCGCTAGCGTTGATGTCTAAAATGTCGCCTTGTCGCGTTAATTGCACACCCAAAGCTGATAACACCTGACCCATCCGCTCTACGTCCGCTAATAAAGGGACATTACGGATACGACAATCGCCCGGACACAGCAAGGCTCCAGCCATGATGACCAGTGCTGAATTTTTTGCCCCGCTAATTTTCACATGACCCCGCAAAGGATGCCCACCCCAAATTTGCAAGACTGAGGAGTCTGCTTCTGGAGTAATTTTGGCATCTGGTAAGATGGTAGAAGGATTAATAAGCCTACCTCCAAAAGTAATACGTATTTTATATGTTTGAAGTTGGTTTTGATTCTACAGTAAAGATTCAAAATGTCCACATTTTAAAACACTGTTTGGTATAAAAAAATTGTTTTTTGGGTGAGAATCCAGGCTGGGAAGAAGCGCTAGCAAGCTTTTTGAGCTTTTTAAAAAATTTAAAAAAAGAATGAATAAGTAGTAGTTTTAAGCAAAAATAAATACTCAGTAAAATAACTTAAGTGTTCTCTAAAAATCAATGCTGTATTGTCCAGTTAATATTTTGATTCAACCTTGTACGTGAAAAACTCGTTTCCAGTTAAAGACTTTTAACGAGGCATTATGCTTTTACTTGACAAAGGTAAAACATAACGCAATAATAAGAAATTGTCGATAAGCACAAATGCCAGCGGAACTGGCGGAATTGGCAGACGCGCTAGATTCAGGTTCTAGTGCCGCAAGGCTTCCGGGTTCAAGTCCCGGGTTCCGCATAAGCAGTGCTGAGTGCCGAGTAGTGAGTGCTGAGAAGGAAAAACTCAGCACTCACTACTGGGCACTCACAACTAAAAATGTTGACCAGTTTACAAAATTCCTTAGTCAAGCAAATTCGTAAGCTGCACTCCACCAAGGAGAGGCACAAGCAACAGTTATTTTTACTAGAAGGGACACACCTGTTAGAAGAAGCTTGTGCGGTCAATTACCCACTAGAGACAGTGTGTTGTACCCCAGATTGGCAAGTAGCCCATTCTTCGCTGTGGGAAGAAGCTTGTAGCCGATGCGATCGCGCCGAAATTGTCAGTCAAGAAGTCTTGGATGTGATCGCTACCACAGTCCAACCGGATGGTGTGGTGGCAACGGCAAAACGAAGCCAACGCCAAACTCAACTACCATTTACTGGTTTAGTGCTAGCTTTAGAAACCGTGCAAGATCCTGGGAACCTGGGTACAATGATTCGCACGGCCGCCGCCGCAGGAGCATCAGGGCTGTGGGTAAGTGGGGATAGTGTAGATTTAGATAGTCCTAAAGTTCTACGTGCTTCCGCAGGACAATGGTTTCGCCTCGCAACAGCCGTAACCGAAGATTTAAAAGCGACAGTCCAACAAAGTCAGCAGGCAGGAATGCAGGTAGTGGCAACTTTACCAGATGCGACTTTAACTTATTGGGAAGTAGACTGGCGAAAACCCAGTATGATTTTACTGGGAAATGAAGGTGCTGGATTGTCAGCAGATTTAGCAGCGATCGCAGATCGGCAAGTCAAAATTCCTTTGAGTCCTGGAGTGGAATCTTTGAATGTGGCGATCGCAGCCGCTTTAATGTTGTACGAAGCTCAACGGCAACTAATTTGTCAGTAATAAATTTTAACTTTTTACCCCAATTGGGTTTTTGTTATTTCTTCGAGATATTGTTCAATATCAGCAACTGCGTCCTCAAGAGCGGCTAAATCAATATCTATCAAGTCTTCATCGAGTTCGACTTCAGTGAAAGTACTACTATGCAGTTGGGGGATTTCTTCTTCCTCAGTCGAACTTTCTTGTAAGATATCCTCCAACTGTTCGAGGGACTGTTGAAATACTTGATCGGCAGCACGGCGCTGTTCTGGCTGATTTTGCTCCATAATATTAACTTGAAAATCCTAATTTACTGACTTAATTTTGATTCTAGTTCCTACAGATTTAAATTTTGCACTTATAACATCATAGTTGTGTGCTGTATCAACTTTAGCAATGGTTATCCAGAATATCGATAGCTGTCTCCAATTGCTAAGACGGGAGATTTATTGCCATGCTACGGGTACACTAAATCAAGTTTGGCTAATGTTTAGGCAAGTTTTATAAAACAGGTCTAATACTTAATTTGATAGACTATCCTAAATTTGAAATTATAAAAACTGGTAGCTCAGGGCTGATAACTAACTATGAGTGAAGCCTTATTCTGTATCGAAAATCTGCGAGTTGCCTATCCTGGGCGAAGTGAAGAAGAAGCAAGCTGGGCGGTTAATGAGGTATCTTTCACCTTGAAACCAGGTGAAAGAATGGGATTGGTGGGAGAGTCAGGTTGTGGTAAATCAACTATCGGACGGGCAGTAATGCGTTTACTACCAACCTCTAGCCGGATTGAGGGACGGGTGACATTTCAAGGACAGTCGGTGTTTGACTTGACACCTAACCAGTTGCGGAAATTTCGGGGAGAAGCGATCGCCTTAATTTTTCAAGATCCCATGACACGGCTCGATCCGTTGATGACCATTGGTAAGCATTGTATCGAAACTCTCCAGGCGCACTCACCAGAATTATCAACGCGGGAAGCTAAAGAAAAAGCACTTGCTACCTTGGCAAAAGTGAATATTCCAGTCAGTCGCTGGAATCAGTATCCTCATGAGTTTAGCGGTGGAATGCGACAAAGGGTAGCGATTGCTTTAGCTTTACTTCTCAAACCCAAGTTTATTGTTGCCGATGAACCCACTACCAGCTTAGATGTCACTGTTTCCGCGCAGATATTGCAAGAATTAACTCGCCTGTGCGGTGAAGAAAATATGGGATTGCTGCTGATTTCTCACGATTTAGCAATGGTGGCTGAGTATTGCGATCGCATTGGCGTGATGTACAACGGCAAAATGGTCGAAATGGGTTCTACAGAAACCGTATTTAGGCAACCTCAACATGAATATACGCGATCGCTTTTAAAAGCAGCATTACATATTCAAGCAGTAACTGATAGTGGAGAATTGATAATTGCCAATGATGAAGAAAAGCAATTACCGATTATTAATCAGCAATCTCCAATTTTGAGTGTTACAGAACTCAAGCAACACTACACTATAGAACCTAATTTTATCGAACGACTGCTTAACACACAAGCGCAGACAATTAAAGCAGTAGATGGAATTAACTTGGATCTTTATTCAGGAGAAATTCTTGGTTTAGTCGGGGAATCAGGTTGTGGTAAAAGCACACTATCACGAACAATATTGCAACTAATTCGTCCCACTAGTGGCAAAGTTGAGTTTTTAGGACAGGATTTAACTAAACTATCGCGTCAAGAAATTCGTTCCTCGCGGCGACAAATACAAATGGTTTTTCAAGATCCTCATGCTTGTCTCAATCCAGCGATGACAGTGGGGCAAAGTATTGCAGATCCTTTATTTATCCACAATTTAGCCAATCCTGCCAAAGCAAAAGAACAGGTTTTGTGGATGCTAAATAAAGTTGGCTTAACACCGCCAGAAGTGTATTATGAGCGTTATCCGTCGGATTTGTCTGGTGGACAACAGCAAAGAGTAGCGATCGCTCGTGCTTTGATTACTCACCCTAAACTTTTAATCTGTGATGAACCCGTGAGTATGTTAGATGCCAGCGTTCAGTCGCAAGTGCTAGATTTAATGTTGCAATTAAAGGAAGAATTTGAGTTAACTTATCTATTCATTACTCACGACCTTTGGTTAGCTAGATTTTTGTGCGATCGTATTGCCGTGATGAATGGCGGTAAAATTGTCGAACTCGGTCCTACAAAAAAGATTTTTGCCAATCCTCAGCACCCTTATACCAAAACCTTACTAGCTGCTGCTCCCTTATTAGCACGCGCTTAACTAAATAAAATTAAGAGTTAGAAGTTTTAAACTTCTAACTCCTGTGCAGACGCGATTAATCGTGTCTCCTAACTCTCTTTGCTTCCCTCAGGTAATTTAGTTGTTTCTCCACTCGAACCATATAGCTCAACAAACCTTTTAAACAGCAACGCACTCTCGTGATTTGAAGTCCTACTTAAATTGAATAAACGCTCTATATTTTTTTCAGCTAAAGCTCTTAGATACGGCAAATCTTCAAAGAGTGTCAAACAAGAAGCAAAATGCAATATTATTTGTAATAATGGTTTTGGCCACTCTAAATCACTATAAATATCTATAAACAACTGATGTTCTGAGTCATTTAAAGGGAAAGCATGAAATATAACAATTATCCTTTTGTTATTGTAGACTGGAATACTCAGTTCAACAGCGTAGGGAGTATGTAATATTAAATCTACCTCCACAGTTGGTTGTCGCCAAATTCTTAGAGGATTAGCTGGTGAATCTAATATCGTTTGAAATGTGATTTTACCACCGACGTTTGTAGTTTGGAACTGGCTAATACTAAGAATTTTAAGATTATTAAGGCTAAACCTATGAATTGTTTCTAAATGCTTTAAGTTCAATAGATGATATATTTGGCAAATATAAGGAAATGGTAAAATATACTCCTGGCTAATCATGTGTAGCTTTTTTAATTGAAGTTTATTAGCTTGAGTACGATCGAGATATTCCTGATATTGGCTGGGCTCTAAATCATTGCTATTAAAGCTTTCTTCCGGCTTGAGATATAGCCAACTTACAAAAAAGAAAAAGGCTGTAAATAGTTGAAATATTTCTATAGGAGATAAATAACCATCGACGAATGCAGCTATGCTTCTATCGGTTATTCCGAAAAGCCAAGATGGAATGCCAAATACCCAAATACTACTTTTGATTTTATCTATAAAAAGCGCAATATCAACAATATTTGAAATATTACTATCTTGCTTTACACTTAATTTATTATTAAAACAATTAATAGACATGGTATTTGGGCTTACAAGTAATCCATATAAACTTATATTTATATTAACTTTAAATAAAAAAATATGATGATGACCTCTATCTTTAGCTATATATACAATTTGTACTCATTCATACAAACTTACATCCAGTTTTTATAAACATGGCTACAAAATAAAATTCTTGCTGTTAAAGGATTTAAAATTCTATTCTTTGGTTTAAAAAAACTTTGCTAAACCATTTATGTTCACTGAGTTAAAAATTACAACTCTCTCAATCTGACAAAAGTAGTATATAAATATTCAGATAAAATAGTTTATTTTTATTGATATAAGAAAATTATCTATTTCTCTAGAAGTAATACGGAATGAGACGTTAGAAATAAAAACTTAGAATGTCCAACTAAGGAGTTATAAATTTTATCTAGTATAAAAAATAAAACAGGTAAGGCTTAGGGACATTCCTCTATTTATTGTAACCGTGACGTCTTTTGTAGTGGCTCATTGCATACTTGCTAGTAGAGTTAGCCATTATATATGTAAGCGAGGTACAAGTACCCTAGCTGGCAAAGTACCTGTGACAATTACGATAGAAGCGGTAGAATTGCTACTCTTAACACTGTATTATTTTTGAATATTTTCTGAAGATTTTTCGAGACGGTAGCAATGACTATTCGCCATGCGACTGAAACTGACTTGCCTGCAATTGTGGCAATTTACAACACTGCAATTCCTAGCCGCATGGCAACCGCTGACTTAGAACCAGTATCCGTGGAAAGTCGCCTTGCTTGGTTTAAGGGGCGATCGCCTTCACAACGCCCACTTTGGGTAATTGAAGTAGACGGAATAATTGCTGGATGGCTTAGTTTTCAATCCTTTTATGAGCGACCTGCCTATAGTAAGACTGCCGAAATTAGTATTTATATCGCCCCTAGCTTTCATCGGTGTGGTTTGGGACGACAACTCTTAGCACAAGCAATTAGTGAAAGTCCTAGTTTGGGTATAAAGAGCCTAGTATGCTTCATTTTTGCCCACAATCGGCCCAGTTTAAAACTTTTTGAAACATTTGGTTTTCAACGTTGGGGACATTTGCCTAAAATTGCCGAACTTGACAGCATTGAACGGGACTTAGTAATCATGGGACTGCAAATTAGTAAACCTGTTGTTTAAAGCGATCGCTATTTTATTTTTCCTATACACTTATAAAGTATTACTGATTACTGACATTTTGACAATTACAGTGCAATCCTCATACTCAAATCCAACCACTTCGATTGAGTAATCGGCGCACTGCTAGAAATATAGTCAACACCCGTTTCCGCTACAGCACGAATCGTTTCCAAAGTCACATTCCCCGAAGCTTCAATTTTCACCCTACTATCCTCATGGCGAATCAGCTGTACCGCCTGACGCATCATATCCAAAGACATATTGTCCAACATAATAATGTCAGTGTTGTGCTGCAAAGCTTCTTTCACCTGCTCTAAACTTTCTGTCTCAACTTCTATAGTTAAGGGATAAGGAATCTGAGAACGAATACGCGTAACAGCCTCTGCAATGCTCCCAGCCGCAGCAATGTGATTATCCTTAATCATTACTGCATCATCCAACCCCATGCGGTGATTAATCGCTCCACCCAACGCAGTCGCGTACTTTTCCAACAGTCTCAGCCCTGGGGTTGTTTTACGCGTATCCACCAATTGAGCAGGTAAATCAGCAATTTTCTCTACATATATATTAGTCAGCGTAGCAATCCCACTCAAGCGCATAGCCAAGTTGAGCGTGACTCGTTCTCCCATTAGCAGCGCATCCAACGAACCATGAATTTCAGCTACTACCTGTCCCGGCTCACACCATGTACCTTCAGCCACCACAGCCACAAAGCTAACTTTTTCATTCAAAATCTGAAACACCCTCGCTGCAACTGGTAAGCCAGTAATTATCCCTGAAGCTTTAGCGATCCATTTAGCAGAGCCTAGCGTCACATCTTTAACTAGTAGTGTATTTGTTGTGCGATCGCCCCGACCAATATCCTCCAATAACCAGCTACGCAAAAGAGGATCTAAA